>JBGQIR010000202.1:0-3721 GCA_041498535.1 Methylomirabilis sp. (SeqCode) | reverse complement strand
TCGCGGTGATCAGCCCCCGTCGTCCTCGCTCCACCCATCCCCCAGTGGGGCCCTTCCGCTGCGGGCGGCGGGGGCGCCCGCTCACCGCGCCACCCGCTGGGTAGCCAGACATTCGCAGTCCCGTTAATTTCGGATTGGGGCTGAGTCATTCCCGACCTGCCTTCTGAGACACCCATCACTTCGAGTGGATAGCGTATGATGACTGGTAGATGGTCCCTCCACATACTCCTCACCATGGTGCTGCTCCTCTCCAGCCTGTTGCTCGCCGCCGAGGCTGGAGAACCCACTCGTCCTCCCAAAGAGCAGCCCATCGGGTGGTTGGGCGTTTCGATCCAAGAGGTGGGTGAGGAGCTGGCCGAGCGGCTCGCGGCTACGTTCGGGGTAGAGAGCGGCACGGGGGTCTTGGTGCTGGAGGCGATTCGGGGTGGCCCGGCCGAAGCGGCGGGACTGAAACCCAGTGATGTGATCGTGAAGCTGGATAACCAACCGATCTGGGAGGTCCGGCAACTCCAGAAGATTATCCGCGGCAGCGCGCCCGGACGGTCGGTCCGGCTGACCATACTCAGGGGGAGGGAGCGGGTGCAGGTGCCGGTCACCGTCGGTCGCATGCCGGAAGGCATCACGGGTCAATTGGCAGGAGAGCGCCTTGGCCTCTTCGCGCGATCCCGAGCTGGGGAGGCACCGGGAAAAGAGGTGGAGGAAAAACCAGAGGAGGGGGTTCGGGTAATGCTTGTCGAGCCTGGGTCACCCGCGGCGAAGGCCGGGATGAGGCCGCAGGATCTCCTGGTTAAGATCGGCGAGCATGACATTCGCTCTCTGGAGGATATGGCGAAGGTCTTGAGGCTGGGAAGGGCCGGCGAGGATGTCAGCATCCAGATTATCCGTGATGGCGAACGTCGCGTCTTCTCGCTGAAGGTCCCTCCCACTATCAACGATCTTGAGTCTCGCTGAGGGGTAGCCAGGGAGCTAGTGCCGTTCCAACTTGATGCGCCGATTTTGAGCGGCGTCCCTAATGGCAATGGTCGCGACAGCGCGGAGCGGCACAGTCGCCACAGATAGTTGGAACGGTACTAGTCTTCCTCCACAAGGACGAACTGCTCCCTCGATACGCGACAGCTCGGGCAGCGGGCGGGAGGCTGGTCGCCCTGGACGTGATGGCCACAGCCCAGACATTTCCAAACGATGGCCATCCCACTGCTGACAGGCGACTTGTACTGGATGACGGTATCCAGCATCCTGATGGCGCCGGTTTTTACGGTGATCTCCGCCAGGAGCAGATCCCGCATTGAGACCACGCCTACCAGCCGATCCTGATCGACAACCGGGAGGTGGCGGCAGTTGCAATCTTTCATCTTTTCCAGTGCCGCCCCATAATCGTCATCGGCCTTGGCCACCACCAGCTCTTTGGTCATCACCTCTCCAACCAACATTGTCGCCGGATCAAGGCCATGCGCCACGACACGGGTCAGGAGATCCCGCTCAGTAAAGATCCCGACCAGTCGCCCCTTTTCCAGCACCGGCACCCCACCAACCCCCTTGGTGGTCATGTATTGAGCCGCTTGGCGGACGGTGAGATCAGGTGTCGCGTAAAATACCTCTCCCCCTCGAAGGAAATCCCTGACCAGCTTCATCGTCCCTCCTTTCCACGGTGAATCGGGAAATCAGCGTTCGATTGTGTCGGGACACTATCCTTCTCGCGCCGATCTTGTCAAGTGGGAAAGTGACACCGAAGTGACACCGATGGCCAGGGAGCGATTTGCAGAGAATCGAGGAGGCAGGCAGAAATCAGAGGCGGAAAAATCAGCTCGAACGCGATCCCGGGAGCGGGCTAGCCCCGATGAGCTAGCACGATCGCGAGCATCCAGGAGAAGTGGATCTCCTCTCCGTCAAGCTGGATCTGAAAAGCATTCCGGACGGCAGGAGGAGCCTTGAGGAACCGCTCCCGTAGGACCATGACGGTGGCCGGATCGCTGCCAGAGGTGCGAACCCAATCGGAGAAAGTGAGATGAGTACGATGCTCGGTGTTCACCCGATCCACATGGAAGCCGGCTTCCTCCGTCATGCGCCGCCATTCGGTGGGAGAGTAGTTACGCACGTGGGATGGATCGCGGGTCCGCTCTGCTTCTTGCTGCCAGGCGAAGGACTCGGCGTCTTCCGGCGACGAGCTGTCGCAGAGCACAAGCCTTCCGCCAGGTCTCAAGACACGGTGCATCTCCGCAAGGAAGCGAGGGACGCTGGCGAAATGATGGGGAGCCAAACGGCAGGTTGCGATGTCGAAGACCCCTTGATGAAACGGCAGTGCCTCCGCCTCTGCCAGTTGGAAGAGGAGATTGGTGAGCCCCCGTTCGCCCGCCAGCCGGCGTGCCTGGGTCAGCATGTTGGCCGTCAGATCGGTGGCCACCACCCGCCTGGCCAGTGCGGCAAAGGCGAATGCGGTGAACCCGGTCCCCGTGGCGACATCAAGAACCAGGTCCACCGGCCTCGGCTCGGCCCACTCGACCATCAGGTCCAGGCTGTCGCCCTTGGCGTGCGGTCGGCTGGCCGCGTACCGCTCGGCCTGGCGGCCGAACTGGGCCTTGACCTTTTGGGTGAGGTCCCGCTCCATACCCGTCATCTTACCACCGCGTTCCACCTGAGGCAACGCAGACCGCGGAAGCGGCATGGCTTCGACACGATCAGATAGATATGCTAGACTACAGGAACACTTTCACAGGGGGGCCTGATGGAAATCGACGTCATTCGTGAAGTGGCGCTGCGGGCCGTCAAGGAGGCGGGGGCTATCCTCCGCCAGGGCCTTGAGCAGACACGAACCATCGAATACAAAGGGGAAAAGAACCTCGTCACCGATATCGATCGCCGTTCGGAAAAGGCGATCGCCGCACTCGTTCGCCGGGAGCTTCCCGGCCACAGCCTCGTGTCTGAGGAGGGGACCCGACTCCAAGGCAACTCGGGGTATCGCTGGTTCGTCGATCCGCTGGACGGCACCACCAACTATGCTCACGGCTACCCCTGCTTCTCCGTGTCGATCGGCGTTGAGAAGGACGGCGAGCTGATCTATGGAGTGGTCTACGATCCAAGCCTGGAGGAGCTGTTCACGGCCGAGCGGGATGGAGGGGCTTTTTTGAATGGAAAGCGACTTCGGGTCTCCGAAGTCTCCAGACTATCGCATGCCCTGCTGGCTACCGGCTTTCCGCCCGACGTGGCGACCGCCAAGGAGAACAACCTGGACCACTTCGCTAACTTCATGAAGCGGGCCCAGGCCGTCCGCCGCCCTGGCTCCGCCGCCCTTGACCTTTGCTATGTGGCTGCCGGACGGTTCGATGGTTTCTGGGAGCTTCGGCTGAATACATGGGACGTGGCGGCGGGCTCGCTCATGGTCGTGGAGGCGGGTGGCCGGGTGACTGATCTGCGGGGTCAGCCCCTTCGACTCTCCACGCCCCAGATCGTTGCCAGCAACGACCTGATTCATGATGAGATGCTCCACATTCTTGCCATGGGGATGTGATCCGGCGCCTGCCCACCGATCTCGAACGGCTCTCGCACTGAACCGCTTGCTCCTTTCCTGCGTTCCTACCGCCTAGGGCCGGGGATCGGCTGCTTCAGGATCCCCAGCCGGCATAGGGCGAAATCGTACTTCACCGGGTCCTCCGGATCGAGCTCACGGAGCCGCCGCGTCACCTCTGTCGCCATTCGCCAGTTGGCCTGCTTGATCTTCGTCAGG
>JBGQIR010000201.1:0-3749 GCA_041498535.1 Methylomirabilis sp. (SeqCode) | reverse complement strand
GACAGCTCAAGCGGGAAGACACGGCTGGCCAACTGAAGCTCACCGGCCGCCATCAGGAGTGGAGCGATCTTGAGCTTTTTCCATCGGCGGAATAGCGTCGCCGCCCTGCCCAGGTCGTCCAGCTTGACCGATTGCACGATGATCAGAAGGTTGAAATCGGACCTTCCGGGGATAAAATTGCCCCGCGCGGCACTTCCATACAGGAATACAGCGACGAGCTGGCCATGGTAGAGCTGCTGCAGCTCGTGAACGACCTCCTGAAGCTGCCGCTCCTCGTTCGGTCCAAGGGCGGAGGACACCTCTGCATCGTTCATAGTCCAAACATCCCAATCTTCCCTGCCTTTGGGGGCCGAAACACCTCGAACTCGAACAGCAGCAGTTGTTCGGTCGAGCCGATATAGAAGGAACCAATCTCCAGGATGACCGTTTTGGCCCCGGGCTCGGGCGGGGGGAAGAGGAGCAGACCCTCCCGGTCGAGCTTTGGCGGTAGGACAATGTAGCTGGTGAGGACCGTCTCCTCAAGCGCCTGTAAGGCCGCGGTCGGCTTGTCGCCCTCCGAGAGTATGGTGTACAGGTCGTCATACGAGAGCGCGGCCGTGCGGTGATCGTGCTGATCTGTCAACAGTGCCTGGCTGGGATCGAAGTTGATTCGGTCCCGGCCCAGGTTCTGGATCCGAACGATGAAGGCGAGCGGGTGGTTGGCGGGCGTCAGCACGGTTTTGAACGGATTGACGAGAGACGGCCGCCGCGCGTAGTAGGCGTCCAGCCCTTCCTGGGTGAGCGGCTGAACGGTCATCGCCGCGCCCTTCAGCGTGGCAATGACGAGGTCGCCTTGGGCTCGCAGGGTGGACAGCCGCTGCGGGCCGGGACGGAGCATCGCCTCTCCGCTGGGGCCTGAAGCGCAAGCGGCGAGCGATGTCGCCAACGCCAGAGAAAAAAAGGCCCGCAAAGCGGGCCCTGGGGTGCAGTGTTTCACGTTGTCCGAGTTGTCCGGCCGCTCTTCACACCCGAAGGGCCCGAAGGCGGGCGATCCGCTCCTCGATGGGTGGATGGGTGGAGAAAAGCCTGAACAGGGCGTTTCCCCGAAGCGGGTTCACGATGAAGAGGTGCGACGTGGCCGGGTTGGCATCCATCGGCAGACGGTTGGCAGCCACCTCCAGCTTTTGCAGGGCGGAGGCCAACGCGTAGGGCTTGTGGCTGAGCTGAGCGCCCGATTCGTCAGCCTGAAACTCCCGGGACCGGGAGATCGCTAATTGGATCAGCATCGCCGCGATGGGCGCCAGGATTGCCAGGAACAGAAATCCCAGCATGCCGCCCCCGCGATCCTCCTCGTCGCGACCGCCTCCGCCAAAGAACGGCATCCACATGGCCATCCGGGCCAGCATCACAATCACGCCAGCGAGGGTCGCGGCCACGGTGCTGATCAGGGTGTCCCGGTTCCGCACGTGGGCCAGCTCATGGGACAACACCCCCTCCAGCTCCTCCTCGTTGAGAACTCTCAGAATGCCTTGGGTGGCCGCGACGGCCGCATGCTCCGGATTTCGCCCGGTCGCGAAGGCGTTGGGCGTTTCGGTGGGAATGATGTAGATCCGGGGCATCGGCATGTGTGCCCGCTGCACCAGCCCCCGCACAATCCTGTACAGATCGGGCGTCTCTGCCTCGGTCACCGCCTGAGCGCCGTACATCGCGAGGACGATCCGGTCCGAGAACCAGTAGGAGCCGAAGTTCATGAGGAACGCCAGGACGAAGGCGATCCCCATCCCCTGAGTCCCGCCGAAGTAGCCTCCGATTAACACCAGAAGGCCAGTCAGCAGGCCCAGCAGGGCCGTGGTTTTCAGGGCATTATTCATTCACGCTTCCTCCTTGATCACGGCGCCATGCATCATCGTGCAGGCGCCATAGTACATATTGAGCCTAGTCGAACTTTCCTTCTCTGTCAAGCAGGACCGCGCCCGGGAAAGATTCGCGGTTCGGCCTCCCTCAGAGGCTGCGTCGCCGAAGCAGGCCGCCTTTGCCGACAGGGACCAGCCCTTCTTCTGCACGCTCCCCCCACTGCTTCATCTCTGCATCGAATCGTTCTGCCATCGCTTGAAGCAGCTCGCTCGCCTGGCGCTGCATCGCCTCCATCCGATCCCGCATATTCAGGATGACCTCCACACCAGCGAGGTTCACGCCCAGCTCCTTGGTCAGCCGAAGGATCAGCTCGATTCGCTCCACATCCTCCTGGGAATAGACCCGAGTGTTGCCGACGGTGCGGGCCGGCCGAAGCAGCCCCTCCCGCTCGTACGTTCGAAGGGTCTGCGGATGGAGATCGAACATCTCGGCCACAACGCTGATCGAGTACCGGCGCTGCCGAGGTCTTACCATGGCGCCACCTTTCGGTCTCTCGCGAAGCTCATCACGATGATGACCCATGCCATATCCCGCGACGCGGGTCCTCAGGCCGCAACCGCCCCAACTCCCGGAACAACTCCTGTGACCGCGCATCCAGATTCTGCGGCACCACGATTTTCACTGTCACGAATTGATCGCCTCGTCCTGGCCCCTTCAGGTGCGGGACCCCTATTCCTCGGAGGCGAAATATCTGACCACTGCTGGTGCCCGGGGGGATCCGCATCGAGGCTTTGCCGTCCACGGTTGGGACGTCGATCTTCGCCCCCAGTGCCGCTTCGGTCACGGTGATCGGCACCTCGCAATACAGGTTATCCCCCTTGCGCTCGAAAAAGGGGTGAGGACGCACCCGGGTCACGATATACAGGTCGCCGGGCGGCCCCCCCGCGCGGCCGGCGTGGCCTTTGCCGGTAACTCGGACGGTTGACCCATTGTCCACACCTGGCGGGATCTTAATGGAGATCCGCTCGGACCTGAGGACTGCCCCGTGTCCATTGCAGGATGCGCACAGGGTCGATGGAAGCTTTCCGGTCCCGCGGCACCGGGCACAGGCCTGTTGCCCGCTCAAGCGTCCCGACCCTGCCCGCGTGCGGCCGCTTCCTCTGCAGGCAGGGCAGGTCTGCAACTGGCCGCCCGAGCCGATCCCTGTGCCCTGGCATGTAGGACAGGCGACCTGTCGCTGCAGGCTGATCTCGGTCGAGAGGCCACGGACGGCGTCCTCGAAGTTGAGATCGATCGAGTAGTGGAGATCTTCGCCCTTCGAGGGGCCGGTCTGAACGGTGTGTGCTCGCCGGCCGAACAGGTCCGAAAAGAGGTCTTCAAAGCCTCCCGGGCCGCCGAGGTCAAACTGGCTGAAGTCGAAGTCAGAACCGCCCGCTCCGCCGCCCTGGGGCTGAGCGCCTTCATAGCCAGCGCCGAACGGCTGGTGCCCAAATTGATCATATTGCCGCCGCTTGGCCGGGTCGCTTAAGACCTCGTTCGCCTCGGTGATTTCCTTAAACTTGGCCTCTGCCCCTTTGTTATTGGGGTTGACGTCGGGATGGTGTTTTCTGGCCAGCCGCCGGTAGGCGTTCTTGATCTCCTTTTCCGAGGCGGCTCTCCCGACGCCTAGCACCTCATAGTAGTCGCGCTTGTGCATCCATCCCACCAGGGGCTTCGCCCCTTGTGCCGTTCCAACGACTTACGCCGAAACAGCGAAACATCGGTGAAAGAGACGTATGTGCTGCATACCTCTCTGCCATTAGCCGCAACAAGTTGGAACGGCACTAGTTCCCCCTATTTACTCAAAGAAAACAGGGGTTCAGGCGGAGCGATGACTCCGGCCATGAACCCTCGTAGGGAGATCTCGACCTCCTTCT
>JBGQIR010000200.1:0-3771 GCA_041498535.1 Methylomirabilis sp. (SeqCode) | reverse complement strand
TGATCTCCTTTTCCGAGGCGGCTCTCCCGACGCCTAGCACCTCATAGTAGTCGCGCTTGTGCATCCATCCCACCAGGGCCTCGCCCCTTGTGCCGTTCCAACGACTTACGCCGAAACAGCGAAACTTCAGTGAAAGAGACGTATGTGCTGCACACTTCTCTGCCATGAGCCGCAACAAGTTGGAACGGCACTAGTTCCCCCTATTTACTCAAAGAAAACAGGGGTTCAGGCGGAGCGATGACTCCGGCCATGAACCCCCGTAGGGAGATCTCGACCTTCTTCTGGTTGATACCGGGCAGCTCCGCCTTCATGACGATGCTGTCGGGGGTTTCGAAGATGTCCACGGCAGGCGACGATGTGGAGGCCGTCAGTCCCTCCTCGTCATCCGTCCGTGTCCTGGACGGGGCCCGATCGAACAGTCGGTTCATCCGGTCCTGAAGCGACATGACATCGCGAAATGGGTCCCATCGAACGACCGCCATGGTCCCACCTCCTTTCTCTACCTCATTTCTTCTCGCCCTTGCCGCCGAGGTCTTCAAACTCGGCGTCAACGACATCGCCTTCAGGCGCACCCTGTGATGGTCCGCCCTGCGCGTGGCCGCCGTCCTGGCCCGCCTCTCCTTTGCTCTGGGCCTGCTGGTAAAGGAGCTCGGCGAGCTTATGGGAGGCCTTCGTAAGCTGATCCAGCGCCTCCCGCTGCTTCCCCACCTCTTCGCTCTTCAGGGCCTCCTTGCCTGCAGCGATGGCGGCCTCCAGGTTGCCCAGCTCGGCGATCGGGAGCTTTTCTCGATTCTCGTTCAGCATCTTCTCGGTCTGATAGCAGAGACCATCGAGCTGGTTCCGGACCTCGATCTCCTCTCGCCGCTTCTTATCTTCCTCGGCGTACCGGTCGGAGTCTTTGACCATTCGCTCGATCTCGTCTTTCGTGAGACCCGAGCTGGCCGTGATCGTGATCTTCTGCTCCTTGCCGGTGCCCAGGTCCTTGGCGGCGACGTTGAGGATGCCATTGGCGTCGATGTCGAAACTCACCTCGATCTGCGGCACGCCGCGCGGCGCAGATGGGATGCCGACGAGGTGGAAACGGCCCAAGGTGCGGCTGTCCTTGGCCAATTGTCGCTCCCCCTGGAGAACGTGAACCTCCACGCTGGTCTGATTGTCGGCCGCCGTTGTGAAGATCTCGCTCTTCCGGGTGGGGATCGTGGTGTTTCGTTCGATCAGCCGGGTCATCACCCCACCTAGCGTCTCGATCCCCAGGGAGAGGGGCGTCACGTCCAGGAGGACAATATCTTTCACCTCGCCGACCAACACCCCGGCCTGGATCGCCGCACCGATCGCGACCACCTCGTCAGGGTTGACTCCCCTGTGCGGCTCCTTGCCGAAGAACTCCCTGACGATCTGCTGCACTTTCGGCATCCTGGTCTGGCCGCCCACCAGCACAACCTCATCAATGTTGCCGGGTTGGAGTCCGGCATCTTTCAGCGCTTGGCGGCAGGGCTCGACGGTCCGCTGGATCAGGTCGTCAGTCAGTTGCTCGAGTTTCGCCCGGGTGAGCTTTATGCTCAGGTGCTTGGGGCCGGATGCGTCGGCCGTGATGAACGGGAGGTTAATCTCAGTTTCCAAAGTCGTGCTCAGCTCGCATTTGGCCTTTTCCGCTGCCTCCTTTAGCCGCTGGAGGGCCATCCGATCCTTGCGGAGGTCGATCCCTTGATCCTTTTTAAACTCCTCCACCAGCCAGTTGATCACCTGCTCGTCGAAGTCGTCCCCTCCGAGATGGGTGTCTCCATTTGTCGCTTTGACCTCAAACACCCCCTCGCCCAACTCAAGAATGGAGATGTCAAAGGTACCGCCTCCCAGATCATAGACGGCGATCTTCTCGTCCTTTTTCTTATCAAGCCCGTAGGCCAATGACGCGGCAGTCGGTTCATTGACAATCCTGAGCACCTCGAGCCCGGCAATCTTGCCAGCATCCTTGGTAGCCTGGCGCTGAGCATCATTGAAATAGGCCGGAACGGTGATCACCGCCTGCGTGATCTTCTCCCCGAGGTAGGCCTCGGTATCAGCCTTCAGTTTCTGGAGGATCATGGCCGAGATCTCCGGCGGGGAATAGCGCTTCCCCTTCACCTCAACCCAGGCATCGCCATTGGAGGCCCGGCCGACCTTGTATGGGACGAGCTTGATCTCCTGGGCGACCTCTTCATAGCGGCGACCCATGAAGCGCTTGATCGAAAAGACGGTATTCTCAGGGTTAGTTGTTGCCTGGCGCTTTGCCACCTGGCCCACAAGTCGTTCTCCCTCTTTGGTGAAGGCGACGACCGACGGGGTCAGGCGACCTCCCTCTGCGTTGGCAACGACGACCGGATCTCCCGCCTCCATGATTGCCACGACGGAGTTGGTCGTTCCAAGGTCAATGCCAATAACTTTTCCCACCTGTTCTCCTCCTGATGTGAATTTTCTTGTGAACCGGCAGCTAACCTTGCGTTCACTTGAAGTGTAGTTGTTGAGTCAATTATTGTCAAGTTTCTTTAAAGAGTTTTATTTAGATTTCTTAACTTTTTTCGACCAGATTGTTCACAGAAATTCCCTTGACTTCCCGCCGAGTTTAGGCTAGTTTCCACGTAACATATTACAACTTAAGACTGAATTCGAAATAGGTCGGACAATGAGTCATATTGTGGTGCTCATCACGACGACTTCCACAGGGGAGGCCGAGGCAATCGGCAGGGCGCTGGTTGAAGGTCGAATGGCGGCTTGCGTGAACATTTCTTCTGCTGGGGTGCGCTCCCTCTTTCGATGGCAGGGAAAGATCGAAGAGCAGGAAGAGGTGCTCTTGCTGGTAAAGAGCCGGAGTGATCTCCTGCCCTCGATCATCGAAGCGGTCAAGCGGCTCCATTCCTATACGGTGCCAGAGGTGATAGCATTGCCGATTCTCGACGGCTCCCCCGACTACTTGGCGTGGATCGACGAGTCGGTCAAATGAATGCGCCGCCCCCCACCAAGACTCGGCCGCCGTTCTTTGCCCTAGTCCTGGGAGGAGGCGCGGCCCGCGGCGCTGCGCACATCGGTGTGCTTCGCGCCCTGGTCGAGGAGGGGCTGATTCCCGACCTCCTAGTGGGGGTGAGCATAGGCGCCATCCTTGGGGCCGCCTTTGCCGCGGCAGGTGATCACAGGCGCGCCATCGAGCGGTTACAAGACGCTGCCCTCGGCCTCCAGGAACGGTTTGCTGAGCTTTCTCAGCCAGTTAGGCTCATCAGGATCCTTCAGCTTTTCAGTCGGCGTCAGCGGCGCTGGTGGCTTGAAGAAGGCCTTGGCCTCAAAGGGCTGAGTTTTAGATCATTGCACACCCCCCTCTTGGTTACCGCGATGCGGCTTCTTCCCCCTGGGCGAACCGTCCTTGGCACCGTCCCTTCAGAGCCAGTCGTCGAGGCATTGATGGCGAGCTCGGCCCTGCCATCCCGTTTCCCGGTCCGCTATCGCGGGAGGTTGTTGGTTGACGGCAGCCTCGCTGGCAACCTGCCGGCCCTGACCGCCTCGGAGCAAGGAGCCCTGGTGATCGTGGCGGTCAACCTCGGATTCCTCTTCAAGCACAGGCAGGATCTCCGGAGGTTTCTTCCCTGGCGGATCGTCGATTGGCTCGGGAAAGCCCAGATGCGCTGGGAGGTGGAAGAGTGCCGCCGACGAGGGGCGGTTGTCATCGAGATCGGGCCAGGCAACATCGAAGCGGAAAGCATCCTGGCATTTGAAAAGCTTGACAAACTGATCGAAGCGGGGTAT
>JBGQIR010000199.1:0-3786 GCA_041498535.1 Methylomirabilis sp. (SeqCode) | reverse complement strand
GCAGCAGGCGAAGCTGGTAGCGATCCAGACGCGAACCCTGTGGCTCCGGCCGAACGAAACCGGACCGATTAAAGTGGCTTCCTACCATAATGGGAAGGAGATCGGCTTCCTTCTCGAATGGGACGATCCGATCATGAATCAAGAGGTGCTTCGCCATGAAGATTTCCGTGACGCAGCAGCCGTGCAGTTCCCATTGTCGGCCGGAGAGCCTTCCTATGTCATGGGGGAACACAACGGACCCGTGAATATCTGGCAGTGGAAAGCCGACTGGGAAGCTGATCTCGCCCGGTTCCGAGATATCCAGGATCGCTATCCCAACATGGCCTGGGATGTGTACCCCTTCTTACGGGGCACTCCCCAGGGCGATCGAAGCCAGGTCCGGGTAGCCACGGCCTCTCACGATCCGACCTACCTGGCTGGATGGGGAGCGGGAAATCTCTTCTCCACGCCCTCTCGCTCGACGCCAGTCGAAAACCTGAACGCCATCGGACTCGGCACCCTAACCTCACAGGCACCCGAGCATCAAAGCGTCAACGGTCACGGAATCTGGACTGACGGGAAATGGCGCGTCGTCATGGTCCGGGCGCTTCGGACCGGAAACGAGCGGGATACCCAGTTCGAGCCCGGCGGCACCACCGTCCCGGTTGCCTTCGCAGTCTGGGATGGCGCCCAGGGGGACAGAGATGGGCGAAAAGCGGTCACTGTCTGGCAACATCTGAAGCTAGAGAAGGGTCAATGACCCGATCAGGGGGGTGGGGGGATCTCGATGAGGACCCCAGGCGATAAGACCGTGACCGTCGATGTCCGCGAGGACATTCGTCAGGGCAGAGAGCCGTTCGACAGGATTATGGCAGCCGTCAGTCAGCTTGAACCTGGTGAGACGCTGCTCCTGATCAACAGCTTCGAGCCCTTGCCACTCTACCGCGTCATGGTACAAAACGGATTCACGCACTGGACCGAGAGGACGGCTGATGGCGCCTGGAAGATCTATTTCCGACGAGGGGCAGGGCGTACCACCTGATCGCGCAATGGTGCATCTTTCTGCCCATCAGAGATTGAGCCTAAGGCGGCCTACTTATCCCCGAAAGCCGCGCCCTTCTCCGCAGGACGACCTGATCCTTTCAGCTCCGCGATCCAGCCTTTGACCTTCTTGGCGTCATCGGAGTCCGCCGGCACCAAGGTGAGGAAGCGTTTCCAGGTCTCGGTTGCCGCCTTCGCATCTCCCTTCTCCTTCAGGGCCTGCCCCTTATCGAAGAGGGCGTGCGCGTAATTGGCGTCGAATCCCAGCGCTCGATCGTATAGTCGAATGGCCTCGTCCAACTGGTTGTTTCGCATCAGGATGTTCCCGAGATGGGTCAGGGCTTCGACCTGGTGTGGATCGGTCATGAGGATCTGATGATACTTGTCCCATGCCGCCTGGATGTCACCGGCATCAAGCGAGGCATGGGCTGCTTTCAAGGCTGCATCAATCTCGGAAGGGGACAGTCTGGCTGCAGTGGGGGTGGACGTCGAAGGGGCCGTTGGGACGGATGGCCGAACCAGCGGGACAAAGGCGGAGGCCAAGTACCCGAGGAGAAAGCCAATAGCCAGCGTGGCACCCAACAAAAGGTAGAGGTGTACCCTTTCAATAGACCGTGTTTCTCTCACCCTCTTTTCTGTGTTCTCTTTGCTCGTCATGGCGCGATCTGTGTCAGCCTCCTCCCTGCAGAGCCGGAATAACCCGCACCGAACAGAAGGGCCCGCCGTCTGGCATCGAGACTAAAACCGCCCCTTGTCCGATCCTAGAGCCTGCATGAGCCTAGCGGGAGACAATGCTGACGGCCTGATCGGCGGCTTTCTTGGCCTTCGCCAGGATCGCCTTTGCTAACTCGGGATTGTGAACCCCTCCTGCTCTTGCGACCAGGTCGGCGTCGTCCTTCGCCTCATCGAGCAGCTTGCGCGCCTCGGGCGCCTTCGGATGCTTCCGCGCCCGGCGAAGGCCAGCTTCACCCTTCTTCACCAGGCCCCTGACCTCCTTCAGCCCTCGCTCGATCCCCTTCACCCAGTCCTGCAGCGGCTTCAGGTAAGTCTCGTCATGGCACTCCAGGCACTGCTTCGTCACGGCCTGGCGCGAATGCTTGACCTGGACATTGTGGCATCCGACGCAGTCCGTCAGCTCCGCGTGGTTGCCCGGTGTCGGCTCAACCCCCTCTACCTCGACGGTACCGGTGAAGAATGCTTCCTGGATCTTGTGGCAGGCAAGGCAGCGTTCGTTCTTGTTTCCAGCCTTGTGATGGCAGCTCAGGCAAGAATCCCTGGTCGCGGTAACTTCCTGGTGCTGCTCGGCAGAGTGGCAGGCCGTGCACGTGACCCCGAAGTCGGTCACATGGCGTACGTGAGGGACCGTCTCGGCTCCAAACTTCACCTCCTCCGGAGCTTCCACCCCCGCCTGCTTGTGGCACAGAACGGCGCAATAGCCGCCCCGGACGAGGGTCTCCTTTGAACTCTTCGCGGGCGGCTTCCCTATGGCCACCATAGACTCGTCCAGGTAGCTATTGGCGACTTTCAGAAGATCGGCGGCGAAGAAGACGTTATGAACCCCCTTGCCTCGCTTGACGAAGTTCACATTCTGGCTCGCGTCGGCGACCAACTTCCTGGCCCTCGCCAACTGGGGGTGATTCGGCGGGGTCGCCGCCAGGGCCTGCTCCACCGGCACGAGCTTGCCCTTGACCGCAGTCGTCATGGTATCGATGGTCTTGGACCAGTTGTCCAGCATCCCCTTGTACTGCCCGCCGTGGCACTCCAGACAGGCACTTTCCGATGCCCGGAACGTCTGCCCGACGATTGCGGCCTCTGTGCTTTCCCGCTCTGGCTCCACATGGCAGGCCACACACTCCACCCTCACTTGCAGCATGTGGCTGGGGATCATCGGCGTGCCTTTTCCCCCGATGCCCATGTACATCTGGAGAACCCCACGGTGGGTGGCCTGATGGCAGATCTTGCATTCGAGCTCGCGCTTTCCTCTGGTGGGAGGGGGATGAGCCTCCGGCATTTTCTCTGCGGGCGGCCGCCCAAGGCCCCTCGGTTGAGCTTGTGCAATCCGGTCTGCCGCTTCGGCGCTGGGAGGCTCAGATAGCCACTCCAGGAGCCAGCTCACAGTCAACCCAATGGGGGGCGGGAGCTTGTGCTTGATCTCGCTGTGACATCGGGTGCACTCGATGTTGTGCCCGGCCACGTGGAAATCATGGATGAACCCAGTATCGGCGTACTTCTCGAGCTTCTCCGGCTGGTTGTGACAGGTGTAGCAGCGCTCTCTGGGGGCCTCCCCGTTCCCCTCGACCACATTGAGGTGGCACTTCACACATGCGACCCCACGTTTCACCAGCGAGTCGTGGTTGAAGGTGAAGGGGCCCACCTCGATGTCTCCCTTAGGCGGAGTATGGCACAGGGGACAGCCGCCGAGCGGATGAAACTCACGCGGGGTTTTTTTCCCCTTGAAGTGGCAGAGGAAGCAAGCGGTGTCGGTGACCTCGATATGATTCCCCACGACGATCTGGGAGTGGCAGCTCGTGCACCGAAGCTGCCTCCCTCGCCGCTTTTCTTTAAGATGGGGAGCGTGGTCAAAGATGATCCCCCGCTTATAGGTGACCTTGCCTTCGAGCAGCCGGGTTTCATGGCAACCCGAACGGAGGCAGCTCGCGTCTTCTACCTCGGCGAAGGGCTTTGAGCTGTAGGTCTGGGTCGCCCACTTCGCCACCTGGGCCAGGGCCTGATACTTGACCCAGAGGGTCCCGCGAAGCTCGGGGG
>JBGQIR010000198.1:0-3797 GCA_041498535.1 Methylomirabilis sp. (SeqCode) | reverse complement strand
CCGGCGTCATCAGGCCGGAGGTAATAATCCCTTTGGCAGAGGGTTCAGAGTTCAGAGATCAGAGTGCAGAGAAGGGGATTACGTCGGTCGGGGGTGGGTTGAAGATCGGCGATCAGATCCGGATCATCCGGGAGCCGCACTTTGGTCGGATCTGCAGGGTGTCCGATCTTCCCGCCGACCTTCGGCTTCTTCCAACGGGGAGCAAGGCCCGCGTTCTCGAAGCGGAGCTTGACGATGGAGAGCGGATCATTGTCCCTCGAGCAAACGTCGAACTTCTTGAGGGATGACGTGCCTCCGACAGGGATAAACACGTTCATAGATCATAGTTCAGCGATGCGTGGTAGAAACCCGAAAGCTATGAACTATGAACTGCGAATTCTGAACTGTGGACCATCAACCATAAACCGTCAACGCCTTGTACGTCGCATCCTCGCCCTAGTTCTTTTGCTTTTCCTCTCATGCCTCATCCCTCATCGCTCATCCCTGGCCATTTCCCTCTCCCCACCAGAACAGTTCGAGGCCTTCGACATGCCCGGAGATGGGGGAGGAAGCATTGGACTGTCGTGGCGAGCAGCGCCCTTCGACGGGCCCGCATTCCGCTATCAGGTCTACTTGGCCGATCAGGAGCAAGGGCCATTTAAGCAGTTCATCGAGTTCCCCGCAAACACGCACTACAAGAGCGATGTCGATCGGCCCTGGTGGAGCTGGGACCGGACCAGAAGCCTCCACTTCTATCAGGTCAACTCGACCCGGGATCTGCGCCTGGTGAATGGGCGACCGTACTTCTTCAAGGTGGCCATCACCGATGGGACGCAGACTGTTGACGGGCCAATCCGATCGGCGGTCCCGGAACCGAATCTCTTCAACTGGGCAAAGGCGAACAACCTCTTGTTGATGGTGCTTTTCTCCGCCCTCGTCTTGATCGCGATTGCCCACGCAAAGCGACGGCCCAATATCTTCCTGCGTCGCATCCCGGGTCTCGATGCAGTGGAGGAGGCGATCGGCCGGGCCACTGAGATGGGGCGACCGATCCTCTACCTCACCGGTTCGGATGACATGTCGAGTCTCTCGACCATCGCGGCGACGGTGATCCTGGGGCAGGTCGCCAAGCGGACCGCCGCCTACGACACGCAACTCAAGGTCCCGCACCGCGACCCGATCGTCATGGCCGTCTGTCAGGAGATCGTGAAGGAGTCGTACCTCGAGGCCGGGCGGCCAGATGCCTATCGGGAGGATTCGAACTTCTTCATCACCTCAGACCAGTTCAGCTACGCCGCCGCAGTCGATGGGATCATGCTGCGAGAGCGGCCAGCGGCGAACTTCTTTATGGGCTTTTACTATGCCGAGGCGCTGCTGTTGGCGGAGACCGGCGCCGGGACCGGCGCGATCCAGATTGCCGGGACCGATGCTGACCTGCAACTGCCCTTCTTCATCACGACGTGCGACTACACCTTGATCGGCGAGGAGCTGTATGCGGCAAGCGCATACCTCTCGCGCGAGCCGGTGCTGGTTGGGACCTTGCGGGGGCAGGACCTGGGAAAGGCGTTTCTCTTGGTCTCCATAGTGGTGGGGACCGTCCTAGCGACGATCGGCGCGCTCACTGGGACCCAGGCATTTGTGCCGCTGCTGCAGATCTTCCGAGACTTCAAATGAGGTGCGAGGTGCTGGGTGCCGAGTAGGGTGATTCGATGACGCTGTTCCTGCGGCGGACGTTGCCGTTGCTCTTAACCTTTTTCTTCGGGGTGGCGGCCGCCATCCAGTATTACGTCCCTCACCCGGTCTCCGAAGCGGCGCTCACCGAGATATCGGTCTGGCTCAGGATTACCCTTGGATTTGCCATGGTCCTGGGAGTCGCCAGCCTCTGCCACGTCCACTATTCGAAAATCCGGGCGAGAGTCGCAGGCTGGGGCTATAGCGTCGTGGTCTATTTCTCGATGCTGGCCACGGTGGCAGTCGGCTTGTGGGCAGGGGGGCAGGAGGAGGGGACAGGATTTGGCTGGATCTACACCTACACCCTGCTGGCGCTGCAGGGGACGATGTTTTCCATGCTCGGGTTCTTCGTGGCCTCCGCCGCGTTTCGGGCCTTCCGGGCCAGGAGCAAGGAGGCCGCAGTGCTGCTCGTGGCAGCGATCATCATGATGTTCGGCCGGGTGCCCTTGGGCGAATATCTGATTCCCGCTGCCGGCCCACTGGCCGGTTGGCTCCTGAATGTCCTGAACACTGCCGCCCGGCGAGGGATCATTATTGGAATCAGCCTCGGTGGGATCGCCACCTCGATCAAGATCATCTTCGGGATCGAACGGTCGTACTTGGGGGGCCGGGAGTGAAGGGGCTGGCCAGCAGGATCCTCCGCCTGGACCGTCGGGCGATCTTCATCCTGATCGCGCTCGCCACACTTCTTCCACTCCTCCACCCGATCGGCTTTCCGATCCGGATCTCGCCCGAGGTGAAACAGGTCCACGACTACATCGAGTCGCTGCCTGCGGGATCGGTGTTTCTCTTGTCACTTGACTTCGACCCGGCCTCGAAGCCGGAACTGTACCCGATGGCGGTCGCATTGCTCAATCACGCCTTCAAACGAGACCTGCGGGTGATCGGCATGACCCTATGGGTCACAGGAACCGGGATGGCTGAGAAGGTGGTGAGCGGGGTCGCAAGTCAGTATGGAAAGCGACAGGGGATCGACTACACGTTCCTGGGTTACTCCCCCGGCGGGTCCAACGTGATCATCAACATGGGCCAGGACCTTACTGCCGCCTTCCCCACCAACCACTATGGCGAGCGAACCGCGGACATTCCGGTCCTTCGCGGCGTTCGGTCGCTGAGGCAGGTGAACTATGTGGTGAGCCTGGCCGCGGGCACCCCCGGCGTCGAAAGCTGGTACGTCTACGGCAAGGAGAAGTATGGCTTCGAGCTGGGCGGCGGGGTGACGGCCGTGATTGCGCCCGGCCTCTACCCCTTCCTCGATACCGGACAGATCAACGGTCTGATCGGTGGGTTGCGCGGGGCGGCCGAGTACGAGATCCTGATCGGGCTAAAGGGGAAGGGAGTGGCCGGGATGGATGCGCAGTCAGCCACTCATTTCGTCATCATCGCTCTGATACTGCTTTGCAACTTCCTCTATTTTTTGGCTCCGAAGACGACGGTTCGATCCTTCGACAGCGCTCAGGACAGGCCCGGCTCCCCGCAGGGAATTGGGCGCTAATGGCCGCTTCGGGATTCATCGGGGCCTGGGTGGCTGCAGGTCTCACCCTGTTCATGTTCAGCTTCCTGTACAAGGACAACCCGTTCTTCAGGTTCGGGGAGCACCTCTATGTCGGAATCTCGATGGGGTACATCATTGTCCGGATCCACTACGACGTGATGATGAAGAGCCTCTACAGTCCGGTCATCCGGGAGGGGAAATGGTGGCTCCTGATCCCTGCTATTCTGGGCCTCCTGGTTCTCGCTCGCTTCATTCCGAAGGTGAGCTGGCTAAGCCGGATCTCATTTGCAGTGATCGTGGGCTTCGGCTCCGGTGTGGCCATCCCCCGGATCATCTCCTCCAACATCCTTCAACAGGTGCAAGGGACGCTGAAACCGATCTTGAACTCCGGACAGCGTCCCTTCGGGATGACGCAATTCAACTCCCTCTTGATCCTCGTGGGTGTTGTCACGGTCCTGGTCTACTTCTTCTTCTCCATCGAGCACAAAGGACCGATCCAAATCTGCGCCAGGATCGGAATCTACTTCCTCATGATCAACTTCGGCGCAGGCTTTGGCTACACCGTCATGGCCAGGATGTCGCTGCTGATCGG
>JBGQIR010000197.1:0-3799 GCA_041498535.1 Methylomirabilis sp. (SeqCode) | reverse complement strand
TGGAAACGGGGTGCGGCATCGTCCCGTACACGTATCGGGAGAAGAACTATGTCAACGCCATTCAGTGGGCGATCGGGCTGGAGCTTTTCCTTCTGATCCGTGACCCGTGGCGGGTGTTCCTCTCCACCGATCACCCCAACGGTGGGCCGTTTATCTTCTATCCCTGGGTCATCAAGCTGCTCATGGATAAAGCGTTCCGCGCTGAGATGCTCAAGTGGGTGCACAAGCGCGTCCTGTCGGACACCACCCTGCCCAACCTCGACCGCGAATACACGCTCTCCGAGATCGCCATCATTACACGGGCCGGCCCGGCCAGGGCCTTGGGGCTCACCCGCAAGGGCCACCTCGGAGTTGGGGCGGATGCCGACATCACCATCTACCCAAAAGATAGCGACCGAGAGCAAATGTTCGAGCACCCGATCTACGTTCTCAAGGATGGTGAGGTCGTCCTGCGCGAAGGTGAGCTTGTCGGGTCCCGTGATGGCAAGCTTCTGTTCGTCGTCCCACCGGACGTCGGCGAGATGGATCCCGAATTCAAGACCGAATTCGAGAACTTTTACACGATCGAGTACGAAAACTTCCCGATCGATGCCGAGGATATCCCCAACCGCGAGGCGATCCCCGCAGGAGCATCTCGCTAACTGGATCCCCGCCTGCCTTGAAGATGTGCCTCACCGCTGGGCCTCTCCTAGAGAGGGTGATCGGATGAGGGGCTCTTGGTATGCGAGTGAGTCGTAACCTTATCGCAGCGAAGTCGATCTGACGGAGCCAGAATGGAGATCAATGGCGTTCCCATCGATGAGACGTATGCCGAGGCGTTCACCATGCACGCCAGCCGGGTGCTGATCACCGCCTTCAGCAAGCAGTGGGCCCTGGAGGCCGCCCGCAGCATGGCGGGCTTCGGAACGTCGGTCATTGGCTGCGGGTGCGAGGTCGGCATCGAGGGCGTCGAGCCTGAACAGACCCCGGACGATCGCCCTGGCGTCAACGTCCTCCTCTTCGCTCCATCCAAGAAGGCCGTTCAGGAGCACCTGATTAAGCGGATCGGCCAGAGTGTCATGACATCCCCGACCTCGGCGTGCTACAACGACCTGGAGGCGGAGGACCGGCTTTCCGTCGGGGGGAAGCTACGGTTTTTCGGGGATGGATATCAGATCAGCAAGCGGTTGGAGCCACCCATCGTCGGGAACGGCAACCGCGCTCGACGCTTCTGGCGGATCCCCGTGATGGATGGAGAATTTGTCGTCGAGGACCGCTTCGGCGTGCAGAAAGCGGTGGCCGGCGGTAACTTTCTCCTGTTAGGAAACGAGCTGCCGGATGCGTTACAGGCGGCCGAGCGTGCCGTCGAGGCGATGCGGAAAGTGAAAGGTGTTATTATGCCGTTTCCCGGAGGTATTGTCCGAAGCGGGAGCAAAGTTGGCTCGCGTTATAAGTTCCTCAATGCCTCAACCAACACCGCCTTCTGCCCATCCTTGAGGCGGCAGGTCCAGAGTGAACTGCCGGATGGGATCGCAGCGGTCCTTGAGATCGTGATCGACGGCCTGACGCCGGAGGCGGTGGCAGAGGCGATGCGGGTCGGTATCCGGGCCGCTTGCGGTCCTGGCATCGTGAAGGTGTCCGCCGGAAATTACGGCGGGAAGTTGGGAAAACACCAGTTTCACCTCCATCAGCTCCTCGCGAGCTGAAGGCTAGCAGAGGGAAGCATGCCTCCTGTCACCCTGCGTCTGAAAGAGCCACTGACGGGCGTCCCGCTTGAGGCCGAGTCGATCTCGCCTGATCTCTTCGCCGACCGGAGCCGGGAGGAGATCGAGGCTCTGCCCGTCGCCTGGGGGAACGAAGCGCATCGCCTTGGCGACTTCTTCCAGGTGGATGGAGAGCGGTCGGAAGAGATTGAGGTGGAGGGCTCCATCGGGCGGGTCAAGTGGGTCGGTTCCGCGATGACGCGGGGCCGGATTGTGATCCACGGCGATGTCGGGATGCACGCCGGGTCATACATGCGAGGCGGGGAGATCCTCGTCGAGGGGAACGCGGCCGACTTCCTTGGCATAGAGATGGAAGGGGGACTGATCCGGGTGAAGGGGAATGCGGGGCATCGTGCTGGGGCCGCCTACCGGGGAAGCAAGTATGGTATGCGTGGCGGCATCATCCTGATCGAGGGCAACGTCGCGCATGAGGTCGGCGCCTACATGCGCCGCGGGCTCATCGTGATCAAGGGGAACGCAGAGGACTTCCTTGGGGCAAGGATGGCCGCCGGAACGATCTGCCTCTTCGGCCAGGCTGGTCTCAGGACGGGAGGGGGAATGCAGAAGGGGACCATCGTCTGCATGCGCCCCGTCGAACTGCTGCCGACGTTCGCCTACGACTGCACCTACGCCCCAGTCTTTCTGCGGATTCTGTTCAAGGGGCTGAAACATCTTGGAGTGCAGACTCCCCCCGGGGCGACCGACGGCTCGTGGCGGCGCTATCATGGAGACCTCGCTGACGTCGGCAAAGGCGAGATCCTGATTCCGGCCTAAAGAGGGGGCTGCTATGTCGGTGAGTCTGAATCGCCTGGCCAGCGAGATTCTCGACCGGATGACGGGGAAGGCGTCCGTTCTCGGGATCTCGGTCTCGATGCTGGCGAATGGCGCCAGAGTGGCCGATCTCGGCGTGAAGACGCCGGGGGGGCTGTTGGCGGGTAAGGGGCTCGCCGAGATCTGCCTGGGTGGCCTGGGAGAGGTAGCCTTCCTGCCGCTTAGCTACGGCGATCTTACGCTTCCAGGTGTCAGCGTTGCGATCGACGGCCCGGTGCTCGCCTGCCTCGGCTCCCAATACGCCGGCTGGAAGATCCATCGTGGGAAGTTCTTCGCGATGGGGTCCGGTCCAGCCAGGGCATTGGCAAGGACCGAGGAGCTGTATGCGCGGATCGGTGTGAAGGATGAAGCTGACGTCGCGGTCCTGGTTCTGGAGAGCGGTCGCCTGCCGACCGAAGAGGTTGCCGACTACGTGGCGGAGAAATGCGGCATAAAACCCGGGCGGGTCTCGCTGGCTGTCGCCGCAACGCGAAGCCTGGCAGGAGGGGTACAGATCGCTGCTCGCTCTGTCGAGACT
This sequence comes from Methylomirabilis sp. (SeqCode), assembly GCA_041498535.1. GTDB lineage: Bacteria > Methylomirabilota > Methylomirabilia > Methylomirabilales > Methylomirabilaceae > Methylomirabilis. The sequence goes on along the minus strand of JBGQIR010000197.1, from coordinate 709 downwards.
GCCATGCACAAGCTCCTGGAGTTGGGATTCGATGTAGCCAGGGTGCTGAGCGGATTTGGAACCTGCCCCATCGCTACCCCGGCCGTCGATGACCTGGCAGCGATCGGGCGGACCAACGACTGCGTCCTGTATGGGAGCGAAGTCTTCTTGACGGTCTCCGCCACCGATGCGGAGATCGAAGGCCTGATCGAAAGGGTTCCATCTTCCTCTTCGCGAGACTACGGCCAGTTGTTCGGCGACCTGTTCAAGCGCTATGATGGGGACTTTTACAAGATCGATCCGTTTCTTTTCAGCCCGGCCAAGATCGCCATCACAAACGCGGCCAGTGGCAGGACCTTCAGGTCTGGGCGCTTTAATGGCGAGCTGCTGCGGACCTCCCTCCTCGGGTAACCCTTTTTCTCCAGCCCCTCTCTTCTGCGCCGAGCCCCTTCCATGAGGGTCGGAATCCTGGCCGATAGGAGAGGCTGGCATGTCGAAGCCCTTGCGAAGGCGTTAGCGCGACGTGGTTCAGAGGCCGACTTTCTGCCGATCACGCGTCTACTGGCCCGCGTTCCTGGCCATCCGCTTGTCAGCATCGGCAGCCAGACGCTCGAGGCCTACGATGCGCTCCTGGTCCGAACGATCCCGGATGGTTCGCTAGTGCAGATAATCTTCAGAATGGACGTTCTCCACCGGCTAGAAGCGGCCGGGGTTCGGATCATGAACCGAC
>JBGQIR010000196.1:0-3800 GCA_041498535.1 Methylomirabilis sp. (SeqCode) | reverse complement strand
GCGACGCCCGTCACGATACAGAGCGCCACCCAGGCAGAGAGGTAGCGCTCGAAGACGTTCAGCCGCGTTGCAACTGGCGCGGTGGTCATGCAGCGGGCTTCTTTGCGCGCACGAAGGCACTCATGAACTTGCCGTCCACCTGCGGCGCAATGGCATCAGCATCGAGGCCAGCGCCCGCGAGAAACTCACGGGCGTCCTCAGTCCAGTAGACGCGCGTCGGCTCCAGGTCGATGGCCTCGAAGCCGGCCTTGGTGAGCGTCTCGCGGTAGTCCTGTTCATCCAACGCTCCCGCCACACAGCCGATCCAGAGCTCAATGCTCCGCCGAATCTCGCTCGGGACCTCGCCTCGCACCACGACGTCGGACACCGCCAGGCGACCCCCCGGCTTCAGCACGCGGACGGCCTCCGCCAGGACGCGGTCCTTGTCCGCGGACAGGTTAATGACGCAGTTGGAGATGATGACGTCCACCGAGTTGTCGGGCAAGGGGATCTGTTCGATCTCGCCCTTCAGGAACTCCGCATTCTCGACCCCGGCTTTTCGCTGATTCTCGCGCGCCAGGGCCAACATCTCATCGGTCATGTCGAGGCCATAGGCCTTGCCCGTTGGGCCGACCCGCTTGGCGGAGAGGAGCACGTCGATCCCTCCTCCGGAGCCCAAATCGAGCACGGTCTCGCCTACCTTGAGCTGGGCCAGGGCCGCTGGGTTCCCGCACCCGAGCGATGCCGCGACGGCCTCGCCTGGCAGTCCCGTGGTCTCGGCAGCCGTGTAGAGGTTCGATGTGATACCGTCGCATTCGCCCCTCGATGACGCGGTGCTGCAGCACGGGCCGGCGCCGCTCGTGACCTTCAGAGCCGCCTTCCCGTACTTCTCCTTCACGATCTCTTTGATGTCCTGCTCGCTCATGTTGTCCTCCAGCCATCCACATCAAGATTCATTGATGAATGGCGCCAAAAAAAAGGTCAATCACATCGTTTCAGCGAAACGCGGAGCCCACGTCCTCTTGGCTTCAGCGAGCCAATCAACCGCTCCAACTCCTCGATCGCCTCCGGGCTCAACGAGTAGTACACCCATCGACCCTCCCGCCGGTCCGTCAGAATTCCGGTCTCCTTGAGCGTCTTGAGATGGAAGGAGAGCAGCGACTGGGTTGTCGCCAGCATGTCGGTCAAGTCGCAGACGCACTGCTCGCCGTCACGCAGGCGTTCGATGATCTGCAAGCGCGTTTCATCGGAGAGCGCGTGAAACCAGCGTGCGGCACGCGTGAGATCTTTCGGCATCAGACATAGCATGGACTTAATATATCAACATGTATTGATTTGTCAACTGACTATTTGCTTGGACGCTCCAGTTGCCAATGACATTGGACGTCTGGTCAGCCGCAAGACAATCAGGCGCGTCGCCTGTGTCACGCGGCCTCAGAATCGGGAGGGGCGATCGGGAGCGTGAAGCGGACTGTGGTTCCCTGGTTTAACTGGCTTTCGATGCTCAGGTTACCGCCATGGGCCTCTACCAGGTGTTTGACGATCGCCAGTCCGAGGCCCGTCCCGCCCAACTCCCTGGAGCGGGTCTTGTCCACTCGGTAGAAGCGCTCCGTGATCCTGGGCAAATCCTGTGACGGGATGCCGATGCCGGTATCGTTCACTGAGATTTCCAGAAGCTCGCTCACGCTCGCTGTTCCAGATTCCACGTTCCAGGTTCCAGGTTTTGAACTCGGAACTCGGACCTCGGAACGTGGAACTTGCCGCGCAGCGACGATGACCGTGCCGCCCTTCGGGGTACACTTGAGGCTGTTGTCCAGCAGATTGATCAGGATCTGCGCCAAGCGATCGCGGTCGGCCAGAACCGGTGGCAGGTTGTCTGACAGCTCGGGACGCAGTTCCGTCTCCTGCTTGGCCGCCTGCGGTTCGTAGATCGTCATGACGCTCCTCACCACCTCGGCGAGAGTGGTGGGGCGTCGATCAAGGGTGACCTTGCCCAGTTCGAGATTCGACAGGTCCAAAAGGTCGTCCAGGAGCCGGCCCATGCGCTCGCTGTGTTTGTGAATCACCTCCAGGAATGGACGGGCATGTTCCCGATCTTCAAGCCCGCCTTCCAAGAGGGTCTCCAGGTACCCCCTGATCGAAGTGAGGGGGGTGCGCAGCTCATGAGACACATTCGCCACGAACTCGGTGCGAACCATCTCCAGGCGCCGCAGCTCAGTGATATCGTGCATCACGAGGATAGCGCCGGACGTCCGACCCCGTCCTTTTAGGGGCGCGGCGTGCACTTGAACGACCCGATGCACAGGGGTGTAAATCTCGAGTTCCTGCTTGGCGAACGTTCCATCCCTGCGCGTTCGATTCAGGAGATCCAACATCTCCTTGTTGCGGATCACTTCGAGAAAGGGCCTGCGCTCTGCTCCGATTGATGGCGCATTGAAGAGCCGGCAGGCGCTGGCGTTGATGAACATGATTCGGTTCTCCTCATCAACCGCAAGCACTCCTTCCACCATGCTGTCAAGGATGGCGGCTCCCTTCGCTCTTTCCTCTTCAACCTCTTCGAGTCGGTCCTGTAGCCGACTGGCCATCGTATTCAGGGCATGCCCCAACTGGCCAATTTCGTCGGCAGAGGTGAGTGTGATGCTTCGGGAGAAGTCACCCTCGGCCATGCGGCGGGCGACGGCGGTCATCTGGGCAATGGGCCGCGTGACATGACGCGCGAGCAGGAATCCGAGCGCGGCCGCTGCGGCGAGCCCGATGACTGCGGCGATCGCAAGCGTCTGCCAGATCGTCGCGATGCCGTGGCTCACATCGGAAAGCAGCATGCCCAGCCGGAGGATCCCCAAAAGCACGCCGTCCTGGCGCAGCGGAACGGCGAGATAGAGCATCTCGACGCCGATGGTGTCGCTACGTCGGATGGCGCTGCCGACCCCCTCGCCGAGGGATGCGTGAATCTCTGGACGCCCCAGATGGTTGTCCATCTGCGCAACCTGTTCGGACGTTCGCTCGGAGTCCGCCAGAACCCTTCCTTCCGGTCCGATGATTGTGACCCGAACCGAGACCTGCTCCGCGAGCCTGCGCGCCAGACTGTGAAGTTGCTCCGGGTGGTGGGCGAGAAAGACAGGAGTGACCTCGTTGCTCATGAGGCGAGCCTGGGCATGTAGGCTTGCCTTCAGGTGGTCGATCGAGGTGCGCTTGAGTGAGGAAAGGACATACAGGCCGGCCACTGATACAATTGCGGCCACGAGAAGGAGATACGTGGCGATAAGCTTGCGCTCGAACCTGCCTTTGATCAAGGATGTCCCTGTCCACCCACCAGCTATGTATCCTGGTCGAATCGATAGCCCACGTTTTTCACGGTGATGATGCGCTTGGCCTCAGAGCCCAGTTTCTCCCGAAGGCGGCGGACGTGGACATCGACGGTCCGCGATTCAATCTCGGAGGCCCGCTCGTATCCCCAGACGCGGTCCAAGAGGTGTTCTCGCGTCAGGGCACGGCCCCTGGCCAGAATCAGGGCTTTCAAGAGGTCAAACTCCTTGGTGGTCAGTTCAATGGCCCGCTTCCGGATCGCGACAGTGTAGCGGCCGAGATCGATCTCCAGGCTGCCCGCCTTTAGGACCTCTTCTGCCGGAACCTCCTCGCTTCGGCGAATCAGGGCCTTGACCCTTGCCACCAGCTCTTTCGGCCCGAACGGTTTGGTGAGATAGTCGTCGCCGCCCAGCTCCAGGCCCAGGACCTTGTCGGCCTCGTCCGCCTTGGCAGTCAGCATCAGGATTGGAAGCCTGGCACTCTCGGGTTCTTTGCGGAGCCGTCGGCAGACATCG
>JBGQIR010000195.1:0-3864 GCA_041498535.1 Methylomirabilis sp. (SeqCode) | reverse complement strand
CGCCCTATCCAACAGCCCCTCAGCGCAACCCGCGATGGTCGCCAGAGGATTGTTGATCTCGTGCGCCACTCCTGCGGCCAGTTGCCCCAGTGAGGCCAATTTCTCGGCCCGCAGGAGCTGGCGCTGGATTTTCGCGCGCTCATCTTCTGCTCGCCGCAAATCGGTGATGTCGCGAGCGATCCCCACGATGACGCGGCGCCCGCTGAACTCCGCGAGACGAGCACTGATACTCAACGGGATCAGGCGCCCATCTCGGCTCTGAAGATTCGTCCCCTCGAAACTCATCACGGCTCCCTTTTCGAAGACCTCCCTGACGATCGCTTTCGCCTTTTCCCGCTCCTCCGTGGGGTGAATGTCGGGGATCCGCATGCGACGAAGCTCGTCAGCCGAGTACCCCGTGATGGCGATCGCCTGCCGGTTGGCGTCAAGGATGGCCCCGCTTTCGGGCTCGATCAGGAAGATCAGGTCATTCGCGTTTTCGAACAGGGTTCGGTACTTTTCCTCGGATGCCGCCAGGGCGCGCTCGAACTGCTTCCGCTCGGTGATATCTCGGAGGATGGCCATCGAGCCTATCGCCGCCCCGTCTATTCCCAGGAGGGGTGAGAGCGTCAAGCTGACATCGATGGTCCGACCGTCCCTGTGTCGCCTGACCGTCTCGTAGTAGACCGCCTGCTTCCCTTCGATGGCCCGCGCTACCTTGGCCCTTGCCTCTTCCTGCAATTCTTCCGGAACGAATGGGGCCGGGCGGCCGATGACCTCATCCCTGGACCAGCCCAGGACCTGCTCGGCTCCACGGCTCCAGGTCCTGATGGTCAGGTCGGGATTGACGCTGATAATCCCGTCGTGGGAGCTTTCAATCACCTGTTCCAGGTAGATCTTCGACTCCCTCACCTGCTGGTGGAGGCGCGCATTATCCAGAGCAACCCCAACCTGATTTCCTATGGTGGCTAGGAGCTCGATCTCGTCGGGGGAGTAAACCCGGAGGCTCTTGCTGGCCAGGATCATCACCCCGAGGATGCGAGATTCAGCAATGAGCGGCGTGCCAGCGATGGTCTCGATATGCTCATGACCGAGGGCAGGGATCAGAGTGGGGATGGGGTGCTCGTGAGCCCGAACGACCACAGGTCGCTTCATCTGTGCGGCCTGATTCGCTACCCCTTCGCCGGATTTCAGGGTTCTGATCTGCTCTGCCAGGCGTTCCGAGATCCCCTGATGATGCTTGAGGCCGAGCTTGCCGTCAGGCTCAAGCAGCGAAATGGCGCCTGCCTCTACGCCGAAGACCTCGCGCACCTTGGACAGGGTTTCTCGCATCACGTCCTCAAGATCAAGAGAACGGCTGATGGCCTCCGCGATGGCGTTCAGCGTGGCGAGGTGAGCAGTCCGACGCTGCCGTTGGGCGCGGGTCGTTTGTAAATTGTCCGCCATCTGATTGAAGGCATCGGTGAGCTCCCCGATCTCGTCGGTTGATGTTCTCTCGATCCGCGTATCGAGTTGCCCCTCGCCGATCGCCCTGGCCCCCCTTGCGAGGTGCCGGACCGGCTCGGCGATCCGCCTTGAAAGGAGCGTGCCCAGGATGAAGGCGATGCTCAAGGCTGTGATGATCAGAGTGGCGGCCTGTCTTACCTGGCGCATGAAGCTGGCCCGAATCCGAGAGGTCGGGATGCTCACGAGGATCGACCAAGGCACCTTGCCTGTGGCTGCAAAGGCGTTGAGCTGTTCGGTACCGTCGAGCGAGGGGCCTTCGACAAATCCCCGATCGCTTCTGATCATTTCCTGAAATAGGGACAGATCGCCTACACGCCGGCCGACCCAGTCCGCGCTCGGCGGGAAGCGCAGTAGGACGGTGCCATGTCGGTCGAGGACGACTACTGTTGCATCGGTCGGAAGCATCAGCCCGCCGAAGGCGTTCTGGAGCCCCTTGAGGTCGATCGGCGCCACGATCGCGCCGAGGAAGCGATCGTGGCTGTCGCGCATAGGATACGCCATCGCGACATTCTTGAGGCCGGTGAGTCGTCCCGTGATCCACTCACTGATCACGAGGCGGTGGCTGGTCGAGACCTCTTGGAACCAGCGCCGGTCTGCGAAGGAGACCTGCCGTCCGGGCGGGGAACCTGTGACCGCGGCGACCAGACCTCCTCGCTCGTCCACCACGACCAGGTTCATGAAGTAGGGGAACTTCGATTTGAGTCGTTTGACAAGGGGGACGAGCCGCCGTCGATCCTTGGCAATTGCATCAGGGGTCTCGGCAAGCGTCATCAGGACCTGTTCAGTTGTGGCGACGAATACGTCGGCAACGGTCGCGCCCGAGGTGGCGAAGCGAAGGGTCTCAAGCTGGATCTTGCTCCGCTCCGCCTCTAACTCGCGATACGACCAGAAGAGACTGAGAGCCAGGAACGGAATTAACGTCGCCATCATCGAGGCGATCAGTTTTCCCCGAATCCCCCACCGGATCTTCACCGCGCGATTCCTCCCGCCCGCATTGGCTGCGGAACCCGCCCATCATGCCACAAGGCCTATATCAAGGCAAGTGGAAGGCCATTGAACCCAACGGCCCCAGAGGCTTTCACCTCTTGGGATCAGGCAGGGCAAAGGACTTGACGATTGCACGCTGGGATGGTATAAACTGAATTCGAGGACCTATGAGATGAATGTTGTGGGCATGATTGTACAGGCTGGGATCATCGCGAAAGCGGTGCTGCTCATCCTGCTCTTTTTTTCCCTGATGAGCTGGACGCTTATCTTCATGAAGTTTCGGATGTTCCGGCGAGGCCAGCAAGAGTCGGCACGGTTTCTTCAGATCTTTCGATCGGCCAAGAACCTGTACACCACCTTTGAAGAATCGAAGCGGTTTACCAAGAGCCCTATTGCGACTGTGTTCAAGGAAGGATACCGAGAACTCAGCCACCTGGTGAAGGGAAACCCCGCCCCCGGAAACCCGGGATCGATCGCCAATGAACCGAGGGCCACGGCGCCCGAGATGACCATCCACAGCGAGCCGCTGGAACTCGTGAGCCGAACGCTCCGCCACGCGAGCATGAAGGAGATTGCCCAGGAGGAACGCAACCTGATCTTCCTGGCGACCACGGGGAACGTGACGCCATTCATCGGTCTCTTCGGGACTGTGTGGGGAATCATGGATGCGTTCGCCAGCATTGGCCAGGCCGGCTCCGCGAACCTGGGCGCTGTGGCCCCCGGGATCTCAGAGGCCTTGATTACCACGGCAGCCGGGCTGGGCGCCGCCATCCCGGCGGTCATCGCGTATAATTACTGTGTGAATCGAATCAAGCGACAAGCGACGGAAATGGAGCTGTTCGGGCTGGAGTTCCTCGCCCTGGCCGAGCGGATTCTCGCGAGGAGTCGGTGATGGCGATGGCTTCGTTCGGGGTGGGAGCGGATCAGCGACCGGGGGGGAGTGCGCTTTCCGAGATCAACGTCACTCCGTTCGTGGACGTGGTGCTGGTGCTCCTCATCATCTTCCTCATTACGGCGCCGATGATGCTGAGGGGAATCGATGTCAAGGTGCCGAAGACCGAGACGAAAACCGTCGGGCCTGAGGAGCGGCTGATGCTGACGGTGACCAAGGACAAAGGCATCTACCTGGATGATCAACCCATCACCCTTGCGCGGCTGGAGCGGGTCCTCACCGGGCTTCGACAGCGCAATCCAAAGGCCGCGGTCTTCCTTCGAGCCGATGAGGGGGTGGCCTACGGCGTTGTCGTGAAAGTCATGGATGCTGTGAAGAAGGCCGGCATTGAGCGGTTGGGGATGGTGACCGAGCCGCTTCTCCCGGGGACTAGAGGAGGCTAACGGGGTGACGGGAGCGATCGAGCGGCGTCTCCCCTTGCAGGAGGTATCATACCCGGT
>JBGQIR010000194.1:0-3864 GCA_041498535.1 Methylomirabilis sp. (SeqCode) | reverse complement strand
TGGCGCTCAGCGCAGGTCAAACCTCTCCGCGGCCAGTTTGGCTATGGCCCTACCGATGCTGATAGAAGCTGTCGCTGCGGGTGACGGGGCGTTCAAGACATGGATCATTCGGTTGGCCTCGACGATGCGGAAGTCGTCAACCAGTTGGCCGGTCGGCTCGACCGCCTGTGCTCGAACCCCCGATCCTGTTCGACGGATATGCTCCAGGCCAAGTTCGGGAATGAGCCTCTGTAGGGCTTTCACGAAAGCCCTCTTGCTGAGGGAGCGGCACCACTCACTGAGTCCCGCCTTCCGGTACCTCCAGGCCATTCGCCAGAACCCAATGTATGACGCCATCTCCCGGATATCCGCTACCGAGCAGTCCCAGCGTTTGTAGCCCTCACGCTTGAAGGCAAGGACAGCGTTCGGTCCGGCCTCCACGCCCCCGTGAATCATCCGCGTGAAGTGGACGCCGAGGAAGGGGAATTCGGAATCAGGTACCGGGTAGATGAGATTTCTCACAAGGAAGCGACGCTCGGGGACCAGCTCGTAGTACTCGCCACGAAAAGGGATGATTTGGATCTGTGGCTCAAGACCGCACATCCGCGCGATCCGGTCCGACTGGAGGCCGCCGCAATTGATGAGGGAGCGGCACGAGACCTCCCCACTCGCGGTTTCGAGCAGGAGCTCGTCGGCCTTGCGGTGGACGCTGTGGACCCGGGCGCCCGTCAAGATCGTCGCGCCTGCTTTTCGCACACGCTCGGCGATGGCATAGGTCACCTGGGTGTAGTCCACGATGCCGGTCTCGGGGACGAACAGCCCGGCGATCCCCGACACATACGGCTCATGCTTCCGCATCTCGTCTGGCCCCAGCCGCTGGAGTCCTTGAAGTCCGTTTGCATTGCCCCTCCGCTCGAGCTCATCCAGGGTGGGCAATTCGGCCTCACTCGTCGCGACGACCAACTTCCCGCACCGTTCGTGGGCGATCCCGTGCTCTTGGCAGAAGCGGAGCATCGCCTCCCGGCCCTCGACGCAGGTCCGTGCCTTTAAGGAGCCCGGCCGGTAGTAGAGCCCGGAGTGGACCACTCCGCTATTGTGTCCACTCTGATGAGCCGCTAGGCGGTTCGCTGCTTCAAGAACAATCAGCGAGAGGCGCCATCGCGACGTAAGCGCCATGGCCGTCGCCATGCCGACGATTCCGCCGCCGATGACGGCGACGTCATACCGCCCGGCGCTCTTCACCAATCGCCTCCATCACTACCCCATTCGCTTGACCGTCTCGATCTCTTCGGATATGCTGACGACGCGAAACTGCTTCCGTCCCACTTACTCACGGTCTCGTTGGAATGTTGTGGCCTGCGCAGCGGGCACAATCGGGACCTCACCGAAAGGAGGAGACAGATGCCACGTTACGTCGCGCTCGTCTCGTTCACAGAGCAGGGAATTCGGGATGTCAAGAACTCGCTCAAACGGGCCGATCGGTTCAAGAGGCTCGCGGCAAAGCACAAGGTCAAGGTCCGGGAAATCCACTGGACGATGGGCAAGTACGACATCGTCGTCTCCTTCGATGCGCCAAACGACGCGGCAATGAGTGCGCTGACACTGGAGAATTGCCAACTCGGCAACGTCCGAACCGACACCATGCGCGCCTATACCCGTGACGAGTTCGCTGCCATCCTCAAGGCGATCTCGTAGGCAGTCACCCTCAAATCGATGTCGAAAGACAACCCGTTTCTTAGGGGAACGGGTGCGCTCGACACCCTCATCCAGCACGCTTGCCCCCGCCGCCGGCCCCACCTTGCCATACCCCCTCCTGCCTGTGAAGGCGCGCAACCGCCAGATAGCGACCTCAGTCTCTTCACGCTGAGCGGCTTCCCTGCCGTGCCACGACGACCCCTGCGAGCACAATCGCGCCGCCCAGGGCCTGCCAGAGGCCGATAGGTTCGTCGAGGATGATCCAGGCGAGCATCGCGGCAACGGCAGGCTGCAGCAGCAGGCCAACCGACGAAAACGCAGCGGGCAGGTGAGCCAGCGCATAGGTGATAAGCCCCTGACCGCCGATATGGGAGACCAGTGCAAGGCCCACCAGCACCGTCCAGCCCCTGGTCGTGAAGGCGATCAGCCCTTCACCGGACAAAAGGGTGATTGGCAGCAGCGCGACGGCACTGACGACCCCGCTCCAGGTCATGATCGTTGCAGCGGAGAAATCGTCCCGCAATTCTTTGACAGCGAGTATGTACCCCGCATAGAAGATGGCCGTGAGAAGGCCCAGCGCATCGCCGAGCAGATGCTGGGGGCTCAGGCGGAGGGCTCGCCCCTGCCAGAATAGTCGCGCCTGCCATGGCCGCCGCCATCCCAAGGATGAACGTCCGGGTGAAGCGCTGCCCGAACCACAACCAGGCGGCAAGCGTGACGAAGATCGGGGTCGCATTGGCCAGTAACGTGGCGTTGGCGACAGAGGTGAATGTGATCGACCAGTGCCACACCGCGAGGTCGGCGGCAAAAAAGAGGCCGGCGACAGCCAGACGCCGATAATCGGTCACGCAGGAGGGCCGCCGCGGCGCGACTGTTGCCTGCCCCTCAATGGCCAGCCAAACCCATAGCGGCGGCAACGACAGGGCAAGGCGCCAGAACGCCGTGGCACTCGGCCCGAGTTCGCTCAGTCGCACACAGATCGGGGCAAACCCGATTCCGACCGCGCCGCCAAACAGGGCGCTCAGCGCGATTCGCGTGGACCTCGCGTGGGATTGGGATAGTGAAAGGTTGGGGCCCGCTTCGCTCATGGGTGCGATCGCAGAAGTCCTCACAGCAGTTCAGCCTTGACTTCATAGGCGCGAGCTACTAATTATACCAGCATAGCGGGCGACCGAGGTCCTCAATCTGGCCAGGGATCCAAGGAGGCATGAGCAATGGCACTATTTGCGCAGCAGCCCCGGAAGGACGAACCCGTTGAGAAACCAGAGCCGAGAGTGGGGTCGCCGCCCGAGCGCGTGATGGCATCTCCGCCCGGACCGGCGCGACGCATGGAGGAACAGCCGATGGCGATGATGGAGTCCAGGCCATCTGAGTCGATCGTGGCGGCAGGCCTGACGATCGAGGGCAAGATCGAGGGAAACGGCAACATTCGGGTGGCTGGCCGGTTCAAGGGCAATGTCAATGTCAACGGCGAGCTCACGATCGAGCCGGGGGCCTCGGTTGACGGAGAGGTAAACGCAGATACCGTCCTCGTCGGAGGCGAGGTGCGGGGACATATCGTCGCCAAGTCCCGCGTCGAATTCAAGGAGTCGGGTACCCTCATCGGCGATCTGAAGGCCGGCAGCCTTACCGTGGCGGCAGGGTCGAAGATGCGGGGCAAGGTTGAATTCGGCTGGAAGGAGGGCGAGATCGAGGAAGCGCCTCCGATCGAAGACGAGCCCACGCCAATCCGGTGAGCACCCATGGGGTGACCGGCGAGGCGTGGAATTGCCCACATTGCGGCGAGCGCATCCTCCGCAGTGCCTTGACCTGCCCGGCGTGTCAGCGGCACCTCCGGTTCGACGCCGTGACCACTCCGCGACCTGCCCTGCCGACGATCTGTCCCCTCAGCGTGGACGGCACAATCCGGCACCCCGGCACAGAGGCTGCTTGGGAGTATTCCATACTCGTTGAGGTCCACGATAATGAGGGAACGATGCTGGCCAGGCGTGTGGTGGGCGTGGGGGCACTGCGTCCCGGCGATACACGGAAGTTCACACTCCGTGTCGAAGTGAGCGTCCCAGAGAAGTCAACGCCGACTGCGGCGTCCTGATAGCAGCTTGCCTCCGAACTCACCACGACGCCCGCGTCTGGCCAGCACGGGTCCCACCTTTTGCGCGAGTTCGAATCGCGAAACCCTCAGGCACCATC
>JBGQIR010000193.1:0-3904 GCA_041498535.1 Methylomirabilis sp. (SeqCode) | reverse complement strand
GTTTTGGTCGCAGCCTTCTTCGAGCGTGGGGGCTGAGCTGGAGTCCGCCTGACCATGCTGTTGTGATCTTATGTAGGGGAGTATCCGAGGGAGACCGCTAACTTCCCGCGCAGGAAGAGACGGGCGCGATGAAGTCGTGCCTTGACCGCAGGAATGCTCAGCCCCAGGGCGTCACCGATGTCGCGATTTGAAAGCCCTTCCAGATCACTCTGCACAATGACCGCCTTATCCACTGGGGGAAGTTCATTTAGAGCCTCTAGGATCAGCCGGTGCAACTCTTTTTTCTCTAGGCGGAGGTCGAGCTCGTCGCCCCAGTTGAACACCGGCCTCACGAGATGATGGCCATCCTCTTGGAAACGGGGTAAATAGTCCTCCAGGAAGACCTCTTTGCTTCTCTTCCGCTTCCGGAGCCTCGTAAGGGCCACATTCATGGTGAGGCGGTACAACCATGTCGAGAACGCTGAGTCGCCTCGAAACGACTTTATCTTCTCATAGACCGCCAGGAACACCTCCTGAACGACCTCTTCCGCCTCTGTCTCATTTCCAGTCAGCCTGAACGCCTGTCGATAGACCTTATTGACGTGCCGACGGAAAATGGCGTCAAAGGCGTCGTATTCTCCTGCCTTCACCCGCTCGATGAGCAACCGCTCTTCCTGGTAAGAAGTCTGTTCCTTCGCGGTCGCAGCGACGACCCCTGTCGGTCCCCTCAGGCCCACCGTCACTCCCCTCGTGCCTCTATCCTAGGGAACTACTCGCTTCCACGTTTTAGTTCGAGAGTGTCGTTCAGTTGCTCTGCTTGCTCCAACTTCCAGGAGCCTCTCCCTCGCTGCTCCAACGGGGGACTTCGTCAGTTCTCCATCCGCCTTGTGTCATGCTGGGCAGAGGGCCGGAAGAGGTACCGGCCCCCTGCGCCGACAGCATGAGCTGCAAGCTACTTACAGAGGCCCGGGGCGAATCCGCTCACCAAGAGCGCTTCGGGGACGCTCGCGCAGTAGTCGCTTGTCGCCTTATCCATCATCTTGGTCATGGAACTGGTTCGAGCGGCGAGTCTCTGGAGCTCGGCCTGGATGGCCCAGATCTCCTGCTTCAGGGCCATGAGGTCCATAGCAGTGGCCTTCATCATCCCCATGTCGGCCTCCATCATTTCGGCCGCCCCCGCTGGGGAGATGCCAAGCCCGGCACCGCCGAGGCTCAGCGCAAACGCGGCGATGAGCCCAGTGATCATCAGTCGGTGTTTCATCTTCTTCTCACCTCCTCTCATGTGGCAGTCTTGGTCCTCAGGGGGTGCCAGAAGGACCGGTGTGGTGTGATGCCCGTGCCTCGTCGATGGCACTCAACAGGGTCTCTCGTACAAGAGGCTTCTCCAAGACCCGAAACGCGCCAGCCTGCAAGAGCGTATGGGTTGAATAGACAGCAGTCTGGTTGGCGAGGAGGATAACCGGTGTGCGAGGTGCGACCTCGTTGAGCAGTGACAGGGCGGTCCCACTGTTCAGGTCGGGCAAGTGCATATCCAGGAAGAGAACATCGTACATCTCGCCCATAAGGACTCGGATGGCTTCTGTAAGGTTGTTCAGCACACGCACTTCGATCCCTTCTTTCCGTGCAAAGGAGCTTAATTGTTCGGCGTCGTGATAATCATCATCCACCACAAGGATCCGCATGATCTCCTCTTTCCTTAGCTCGTCCCCTCACCTTACGGGCAAGGTGAGTGCCAGTTAACACTTTCCTCTGAAGTGGTGGATTCCAAAGGGAAGGCGTATGGAAACGGGTAAGACTGGGGGTTCAGAATTAGGGTAGTTTGCCCGAATGTTGACTGCGTGTTCGGGCAGGTTGTCTCGCGGTTGGGATCAGGAAAGGTATTCCTGGGGCCGTATCTGGTAGGTCAAGATCTTGCGGTAGAGGGTTTTTGGGTCGATCCCGAGAACGGTGGCGGCTTTCCCACGATGGCCCTTTACCTGCTGCAAGATGTCCACGATGTGCTTTCGTTCCTGGGCGTCAAGTCGGCGGGGCTCGGCTTCTCCTTCCCCGCCACTGGCCTGAATATCGAGAGGCAGATCCTGTAACTCGATGACCTCTCCTGGGGCCAGCATGACGGCGCGTTGGATTACGTGCCTGAGTTCCCTGACATTGCCCGGCCAGGAATAGCGCTGTAAAGCATGAGCGGCCTCCCCAGTGAGTCTCATCGGTGAACTGGAGGGGCGATCGCCCAGGAAATGCTCGGCAAGGAGAAGGATATCCTCCGGCCGCTCCCTTAAGGGCGGAAGTGCGATGGAGACCGCATTAATCCGGTAGAAGAGATCCTGCCGGAACTGCCCCTGGCCGACGGCCTCGGCCAAGTCCTTGTTGGTGGCGCTCACCACCCGGACATCGACCTGTCGGAGCTGTGTCCCGCCGACCCGATAGAACGATTGAGTCTCAAGGGCCCTGAGTAGCTTCACCTGGCTTTCGAGCGGCATTTCGCCGATCTCGTCCAGAAAGACCGTGCCTTTATCGGCCATTTCGAAGAGGCCTGGCTTTGTGGTGTGGGCGCTGGTAAAGGCGCCCCGCTCGTGTCCGAACAGCTCGCTCTCCAGGAGCTCCCGTTGAAGCCCGCCGCAGTGAATGGCGACGAACGGGCCGTCCTTCCGGGGGGACCGGCCGTGAAGAGCGCTCGCGACCAGTTCCTTCCCGGTGCCGCTCTCTCCCAGAATCAGGACAGAGGAATCGGTTGGGGCGGCCCGGTTGATCAGCTTCAATACCTCTAACATTTTTGGACTTTGGGTGATCAGTTCTGATCCCTCCTGGCCGTGTTCCAGCTTCGACCGGAGAAGCACGTTTTCACCTACAAGGTTCCGCTTTTCGAACGCCTTCCGAATGAGCATATCCAACTTTTCAATCCTGCAAGGTTTCGTCACGTAATCGTAGGCCCCCAGCTTCACCGCCTCGATTGCTGTCGGGACGCTGCCGAAGCCGGTCATGACGATGACCTCTGGAGGCACAGGCCGCTTCTGCAAAAGACGCATCACGTCGATTCCCCCCAGGCGCGGCATCTTGAGATCAAGTAGCACAACGTCTGCCGTGTCGCCCTGCAAGAGATTCACGGCCTCCTCGCCATCTTTGGCAGCGCTGGTCTGGTGCCCCCGGCGCGCCAACTCGCGGACCAGGAGGTTCCGAAAGTTCGTTTCATCATCCACGACGAGCACCCGGATAGGATGGGGGTCCATGCAACTCCTCAGGCGGCTTCCCGGGAAACGGGGAGGATCACTCGGAATAGACTGCCGCGCCCCATCTCGGATTCCACCTCGATCCGCCCCCCATGCTCTGTCACAATGTTTTGACAGATTGCGAGACCGAGACCTGTCCCCCGCTGCTCACCCTTGGTCGTGAAGAACGGCTCGAAGATCTTTCCCAAGTGCTCCGGGGGAATGCCAGAGCCGCTATCCTGGAAATCAATCACGACCTCTTCTCCAGATGGAACTGGCCTGGTGAGCGTCCGCACCATGAGTCGGCCCTCCCCATGGCATGCCTCAAGGGCGTTGACTACGAGCGCCAGGAAGACCTGGCGCAATCTATTTTTGTTCGCCTGGAGAATTGGGAGGTGGGGGGCCAAATCGAAATGGAGGTCGAGTCCGCTGAATCGGGACTGGTGGGAGGTTAGCTCCAACGATTTTTCCAGGAGATGATTGATGTCCGTTGGCTCCCGCTCGCCGCCCTCGCTTCGAACGAACTGGAGCAGGCTGCCGGTGATCTCTTTGCAGCGGTATGCCTCTTCCTCGATCACGGCCAGGTATTCGGGAAACTCCTGGAACCCTGGCTGGGCTCGAAGGAAAGGGTCGGACGCCCTATCCAACAGCCCCTCAGCGCAACCCGCGATGGTTGCCAGAGGATTGTTGATCTCGTGCGCGACTCCAGCGGCGAGTTGCCC
>JBGQIR010000192.1:0-3907 GCA_041498535.1 Methylomirabilis sp. (SeqCode) | reverse complement strand
GAAGTCCGCGGCGGCGACCGCGTCCCAGCCTTGCTCGGACGCCCACTTGCCCCACGACAATAACTGGAAGGCCCGCCCAAATGGCTTGGGGGCCTCAGCCTCGACAAGTCTCACGACCAAGGGAAGTTCGGGAAGGGGCGCCGGATGAAGTCCGATCGTCCCCACGGCGAACGCTGCCAGGAGGTGAATCCCGACTGAGACCAGGAGGAAGCGGCCAAACTGCATCGGATCAGCAGTCGAGCCGAGCAGACCTGAATCGCCAAAAGCGATGACGCTTCCAGGGCGATCGATGGGAGCGTCCCTTGCGTTCACTCGAAAAATCACTCTTCCCTCAAAGAAGACCGCAGTGAGGGCGGCGAAGCGTCGGCAAGCTGACTCTCCCTCGGAAGGCGCCGATCATTGTACCCCATCCTGATCTCTCGTCAAGGTGACTCTGTGAGCCACCCCCTCAATCACTCGAGTCAAGGACGCCAATCCCAGGAACTGCTCAGCATTTCGTTTCTCCAGCTTGATTGATTTGATCAGAATTCCAGCCTTGCGCCGCCCTGGATGGAGAACGGCGTGCCAATCTTGAGGATGCCTCCGCCCTTATCGGTGTCGTATTGCCGGTCGAAGAGGTTCTGGATGGCAAGGAAGATTTGCCCTCCTTTGAAAGTCGGCAGGAACGCAAGCGGGGGGATCGGCTTGGAAAGGGTAAGGTCCACGACGTAGTAGCCCGCCAGTTTGTCCACGTTGTCGGCATCTTCGAACTTTTTCCCCTCCAGGCGCACCTGCGCGAAGACATTGACCAGAGCGGGATTGGTGTATCGGACGCCGACGGTGCCGGAATGCCATGGGACCTGCGTGAGTCGTTTGCCTTCGAGGTTTCTATCCTGGGGGGCATCAATGATGCTCGCCTCGGAGTAGAGGTAGCTTCCCAGCAGACTCCACTGCGAGTTCAGGCGGTACTCCACATCGGCCTCAACCCCAAAGATTCGTGCCAGGTTAAGATTGACCGGAATCCGCACGTCCTCCCCCACAACGGTGATGACGTCTCGCAGGTAGTTAATGTAGCCGGTCAGCCGGGCCGTGAGACCGGGAACTCCCCAGTAGTCAAATCCCAGCTCTCCTCCATCGAGGAATTCCGGACGGAGGTTCAAGTTCGGGAGAAACACGAGGCTCTCCACCGATGAGATTCGAGTTTGCTCGGCGAGCGTTGGAGCCCTGAAGGCCTGATAGCCAGCGCCCCGGACGGCAAGTCCGTCAAGAAACTCATATCGGAACGACAGCTTGGGGCTTACGGCGGTGTCATCGCGGTCCTGGACCTTGGTGACAGTCGTGGGCTGGCCCGTCAGCGTGTCCGTCACACTGAGATCGTTGTTCTGAAAATTATCGACCCTGACCCCCAAGGCGATCTGGAGCTTTGGGATCGGCGTATAGACATCCTGGATGAAGAACCCGAAGAAGGTCTGCTGGCCTTTGCTGATTCTGACCTCGGATATGGCGCGTGAGGGAGCGACGAATGTGTCATGAGTCTCTCCGTCGATCAACCGGAAATCGGTTCCGGCGGTCAGGAGGTGATCGGTGAAGAATCGCCGCGTCCAGGTGAAGGCCCCGCCCACATCTGTCGAGGGGACCTGCTGGATCTGGCTGACGGATTCAGACGCTCGAGCGTTGAAGATCCGCGAGAATTGTTCGTTGAACGTGGTCAGGTGAGAAAACAGACTGAGCTGCCAATCGCTGCCGCCGGCTGTCCGCAGCCTGCCACCCCCCGCGATGAATCCGCGGTCTGTGTCGCTGACGCGAAGCGGGGTTCCAAGGTTTCTGTCTTCAGTGTAGTAGGCGCCCCGGAGAAAAAGGGAGAGGTTCGATGTAGGGGCGTAGTCGAGGCGTCCGTTGAAGGTCTTGTGCTCGGACCCTGAATCCTGATCGATGGGCCCGCGTTGGTTCGGGGCGATGATATTGTATCCGTCGGTATGCAGGAAGTTGCCATACAGCCCGACGCGGAGCGGGCCGACCACATCGGTATAGGAGAGAGTATCGTCGGTGGTGCCCAGATTGCCGACCGAAAGCTTAGTCTCCACCGTCCGCTTCTCGGGAGTTTTAGTGATGATATTGATCACTCCACCCAACGCAAAGCTGCCCCAGAGGTTTGAGCCGCCTCCTCGCACCACCTCGATCCGCTCGATGTTCTCCAGCGGCAGTTCCCCCCAATAAAGGAACCCCCCGAACGCATCGTTCACCGGGATCCCGTCGAGCAGCACCAGCGCCCGGCTTGCACCGCCCGGGCCGATCCCCCGCAGCGTGACCCCCTGAGCCTCCGGGTCCTGCTGCGGGGCCGTGAAGAGGCTGCTCGACCTTCTGAAGGTATTGAATCCAGGAATCTGCCGCAGCAGGTCGTCTACGGCCAGGGCACCCGACTGGGCGATGTCTTCCTTGGTCAAGACCGTTACGTTCGCCGGCACCTCCTTCAATTTCATCTCTGTTCGTGTCGCCGTCACCACGACCGGTTCCAACTCAACGGCTTGGCCCCCTGGTTGAGCCGGTGCGGTTGATTCCGTAGGGCGCTCTGCCGCTATGCCGACCTGTGTCGGCCAGCAGGCGATGAGGGAAAGAAGCAAGAGTCGAACCCACACAGTATGGCGGTTGGCGTGGCTCATAGCACTCCCCTCTGTCGGGTCGGATAGACCCAATGACATTGATTGGCAATACCTCGCCGAGATCCGTCACCCTGAAAAGAAAAACGCCTCGCAAGGAACAGGTTCCCGTGCGAGGCGTTACGGCCTCAGGGAAGAGGGCGATACGGCCTTCTCCCCGAACAGCTACTTCAGTGGCAACGGATACTACTGAGCCCTCGGCAGGTTGTCAAGCCTTTTTTCCAGCTCCATGAAGAACGCGTCTTTTGCGACGATCTCCGAGGCGGTATCCTGCAATGTGCGCTGTTCGCTCCGGCTCTTATCCCGGAGAAGGTTCAGCGCTCGATCGGCGGGAAGGCCAAGGCGTTTCATCAGGATACTTCGGGCGCGATCCACGAGTTTCCAGGCCTCGAGTTTTTGCTGGGCCAGGTTTAGCTCACGTGTCCGCGTCTCGACCTCTTGGGATAGGGTCCGATTTTCTTCTTCGAGCTCCCGCATCAGTTCCTTATCTTGGAGCAATTGTCTCCTGCGCGCGAGAGCCTTTTGCACCGCCTCGCTCAGGACATCGAGTGTCTCGAGGGGTTTCAAGAGGTAGTCATACGCGCCTTCCTCTCGGAGGGCCGCAATCGCATTCTCGAAGGTTCCATGTGCGGTCAGGACGATGATCGCCACGTCGGGTCGGAGGCGACGAGCCTCCTTCAGCAGCGCCAGGCCGTCCATCTCCGGCATCTTCATGTCGGTGAGGATGAGGGAGAATGCCTCCTCCCTCAACTGGCTTACGGCTGCCTCAGCCTCCGAGGCCGTAGCCACCTCATAACCCGCTTCGGTCAGGCAGCGCTGCAGAAAATGGAGGATCTGAACATCATCATCGACCACCAGGATTCGATCATTCCCCATCTCTTTTTTTCCTTCCCGCTCCTAGCACGATTGTGAACCGGGCTCGTCGCCCCAGTTCGCTCTCCACATTGATCTTCCCGCCGTGGGCCTGGATGAGGCCAAGGGCGATGGAAAGGCCAAGGCCGGTTCCCGAGCCGACTGCCTTGGTGGTGAAAAACGGATCGAAGATCCTGGGAAGGATCTCATGGCCGATCCCAGGGCCGGTATCCTCGAATGAGACCTCGACAGTGTTTTCGTGCGCATTGTGGCTTCGGACTGTCAACGCGCCTCCTCCGGCCTCTTCAAGAGCGTCCCGGGCATTGGTGATGATATTAACGAAGACCTGGGTAAGCTGGATAGGATCCCCCCAGATCCTGGGCAGGGCGTGGCCGAGCTCCAGCCTGACCTCAATCTTG
>JBGQIR010000191.1:0-3947 GCA_041498535.1 Methylomirabilis sp. (SeqCode) | reverse complement strand
TGGTGCGAGGTGCAAAGTGCGAGGTGCGGGGTGTGAGAACCGCATCAAAAGCGAACGCCCTTTAACGGGGGGACACAAGCAAAGAGCACGCGGGTTCGTGGGCCGCCGGGAGTTCTACCAGTACCGCTCTTCCTTCCATGGATCAGCGTTGTTGTTGTACCCGCGGACTTCCCAGAATCCCGGCTTATCTTCTGAACTGAATTCCACCCCCCGAACCCATTTCGCGCTCTTCCAGAAGTAGCGCTTCGGCACCACCAGCCGCAAGGGCCGGCCGTGCTCCGGGGCCAAGGGTTCGCCGTTGTGGGCGTAGGCAAAGAGAACATCGTCATCGAGGAACGCGTCAATTGGCAGGTTTGCCGTGAAGCCTTCCTCAGCGTGGGCCACCACGAATTTCGCCTCCGAGAGAATCTTCACCCGCTTCATAAGCTCTCGAACCGACACCCCCTCCCATTCGTTGTCCAGCTTGCTCCAGGCGGTCACACAATGGACATCGGAGATGATCTGTGCCTTAGGAAGGGACATGAACTCCTGGTAATTGAGACGAAGCGGGGTTTCGACCAGTCCGAAGATGCGCAAATCCCATGTGTGGGGATTGAAACGGGGGACGGAGCCGGCATGCAGCACCGGCCATTTTTCGGTGAGATACTGGCCCGGCGGATTACGGCCCCGTTGATCCTGTTCTGTCTCTTTCTCCTTCTTTAACCAGCCCATTGGCTCTCCCGCTCAGGCTCAAAAAGGACGGTGATATTTTCCGGGATGCTGTCGTACAATGCAAGAGAAAAGGAGCAGCAATGGTCGAGTGGAAGCAGCAGCGAATCGACTGGCCGTACCGGGCCCTTGAAGGACGTGCGGAGGATCATGTCGGTCTCAGCGGCACCCTCCTTCGTGTGATTATGGAAGAGCCGCTCTCAGAGAGAACCCTCCTGGATGTGGGGTGCGGCAGCGGTCGCTTGAGCTTTGCCTTGACGAGGGAAGCCCGCCGGATCATCGGGATCGACCGCTCAGCCGAGGCGATCGTGCGAGCGCGGGATCGCGCGTTGGCTCTCGGGCTCGATCATGTGACGTTCGTGTGCTGCGATGCGGAGACAATCGATTATCGTGACCTGGGCCCGATCGATCTCGTGGTCGCCAATCTCTGCATGTCGGACGAGATCCTGCGGCGGGCGGCCGCTGTGCTTGAGCCGGAGCGCTTCATCGCCTTTGCGGCCTTTCACCAAGATCAATGGAGAGAGAGCGGCAAGACCTCCCGATATGCGTACGCCGAGGGACGGCTTGAAACGGCCCTCCTAGAAGCTGGGTTCGAACCTGTCTATCTCGGTGTCGAGCAGGAGGTGGTGCATTTTGCGGATCAGGATGAGGCACTCTCCTACCTGGAATCGGCAGGCCTAGCCGGAAAATGGAAAACCGACGGCCGGTGGGAGGGCTTCCTCATCTATCTCAAAAGCGGGGGGAGGGACTTGACCACCAAGGCCCACGTCATCGTCAAGGCCCGAAGGCGCTGAGCTGTTGACAACCCGCATCACTACCTTTCAAGACTTCCTGCTCCCTCGCCATTGTTGAGAGAGGGCTTCCTAACTCTAGTCTGGTAAGTCAGAAATTCAATGAATATTTCTGGACACGATCTGATCATTTTTTCTCCCCTCTCCCTCAACCACAAAGATGGGGGCGAGGGGATCTTATTGTACGGATTTCTGACTCAGGACGCTAGTTGTCTTACTTGATAGCGCCCGCTCGATCTCTGCCTTCGCCTCGGGGTCGGTCTCGTGCCAAAGCGCCTCAGCCAGCGCCGCGCGTGCCTCCGTCGTCCCGATCTGCCCCAGAGCCCAGGCGGCATGCCCCCGCACGAGCGGGTCCTGATCCGAGAGCGCCCTGGCTAAGGCTGGAACCGACTCGACAGATCTCAGGTTGCCGAGGGCCACCGCCACGTTCCGCAAGAACCCTCGCCGCTTCGGGCGCCGAATGGGGCTTCCCTTAAAGCGCGCCCGGAACTCCTTCTCGTTGAGCGCAAGGAGCGGAATCAGCTCCGGCGCATGAAGTCCGTCCCGTGGCTGGAAGGCCGGCTCCTCGCTGGGTTTCGCCTTGACATTATACGGGCAGACGTCTTGGCAGATGTCGCAGCCAAAGACGTGATTGCCGACCAGCGGCCGCATCTCGACCGGCATACTTCCCTTGAGCTCGATCGTCAAGTAGGAGATGCAGCGGCGGGCATCCAGGCGATACGGTCCGACGAAGGCGTTGGTCGGGCAGGCCTTCAGACAGAGATCGCACGAGCCGCACCGGTCCCTGATCGACCGGTCCGGCGGGAGATCGAGGCTCAAGAACAACTCCCCGAGGAAAAACCAGGAGCCCCGCTTCGGGGAGATGAGGTGCGTGTTTTTTCCGATCCATCCGATGCCGGCCCGGCCAGAGAAATCCCGCTCCAGGACCGGCCCGGTATCAACGTAGGCCCTGCCGTGGACTGTCTCGCCGGCCTTCTTTCGAATCCAGGCCAAGAGCGAATCGAGCCGCCCTTCGAGAAGGGCGTGATAATCATCTCCCCAGGCGTACCGGGAGATCCACCCCCTGGGCGGGCCCGGTGGGGCCGCCTCGCGGGAGAATGGTGTGTAGTAGTTCATGGCGACGGAGGCAACGGAACGGGCCCATGGTAACCACGCTCCTGGATGGCGCCGGGCCTCCTCGGTCCGCGTGAGATAGGCCATCTCGCCGGAATACCCCGCCCGCAGCCAGTCGGCGAACGTCTGTTCGTGGGGAGGGTCCGCGAGCGACGAGATTCCGACCATCTCGAAACCCAGCCGACGGGCCTGGTCTTTGATCGCTCTGGCCAATCCTTCGGGGGTTTGTTCCGGCACTCCCGCCTCCTTTTTTAGCCGGGTTCGACGCTCAGCTTCTTGCAGGGTTGTCGTCGATTCGTCAACAGGATGCCTATCTGCTCACCGCAGCAACGCGCCGGACCGCATGAAGATGGATCGAACCGTCCTGCAGGCCGGCGTTCGCGCTTTTCCCTTGACCCTCCGGCGGGGACAATTTATGGTGATAACACCCTTTACCTCCAACGAGCGAAGGGGGAATGAGGCCAACCTGACGATGATCCGAAGATTTTCGATCTGGCCCCTTGCTGCGGCAGCGATGGCAATGCTCGCCGGGTGTGCTGCGCCAGAGGTCCGCCCCGAGTTGGCGGTGATCACATCCCCGATCGATGACGTCTGGGTGGCCTTTGTCGAGGTGACAAAGCAGTCGGGGTTCGAGATCGAATCGACGGAGCCGTCCACGCATCTGATCAGAGCTGGAAAGGACACAATCATCCGCCTCCGCGGAGCGCCAGACCAATATCAGCGGACCCCGCTCACAACACAGCAACAGCATCATGATCTGAGGGTCTCGATGCGCCCCCGGAGTGACCGGTCAACGGCCGTCGAGATCGTCTATACCATCGATAAGGTCGCGGATGAAGACGCAGGCTTTGCACTAATCAACGCCGTTCGAGAGCGTCTAGCCCTGGAAGGTCGATAGACTTTCCTTTCCGCCTCAGTGTCCTGCCTTCACCCTTCGGCCACGAACCACTTCTAATTGGAGTCCCAGCAACTCCTGGAACCGAACCGCGTCCTCGGCCATGAAGATGTTGTTGAAGAGGCAGTAGGTCGGCAGATCCGGCTGGCAGGCGGCTGCCAGCCGCTGAAGATCCTGATCGGTGTGGACGTACCGGTACCCAGTCAAGCCGTGGAGCCGGAAGTAGCGGATTGCGCCATAGAGGGGTGTCTCTTTGAGGGGATCGACCACATGGATCAGATCCAAATCCTCGCAGAGGCCACGGACGAGGTCAGCAGTCCAGTTTGCCCGCTTGCCACAGGAATACACTCCCCTGCCTCGATCATATCCTCCACATAAGCTTCGGCCGCATCCTGAATATTTCGGAGCGCTTCCTCCTTCGTATGGCCCCAGCTTGCCAG
>JBGQIR010000190.1:0-3971 GCA_041498535.1 Methylomirabilis sp. (SeqCode) | reverse complement strand
GTACATCGACGAGTGCCGGCAGATGGGGATCACCGTCCTGCCGCCGGATGTCAACGAGTCGGGAAGCAGCTTCGCGGTGTTAGGGGAGAAGATTCGGTTCGGGCTGGTCGCCATCAAGAATGTCGGCGAGGCGGCGATCCAGTCGATCCTGGCCACCCGCCGCGACAAAGGCCCGTTCCGTTCCCTCTTCGATTTTTGCGAGCGAGTGGACCTGCGCCTGGTGAACAAACGGGTCGTTGAGAGCCTGATCAAATGTGGGGCCTTCGATTCGCTCGGCGCGGCCAGGGCCCAGCTCATGGCCGTGGTGGACAAGGCGATGGGGGCGGCTGCCAGCGCGCAGCGCGAGCGGATCCAGGGCCAGGGCTCACTGCTGGATGTGCTCGAGTCAAAGGGCGGGGCAGGTCGCCAGGAGCCGACGCTTCCCTCTATGGCAGAGTGGTCGCCCAACCAGCGCCTGGCCGCGGAGAAAGAGACGTTGGGTTTCTACGTGACCGGCCACCCGTTGGCCGATTATCGGGAGGTCATCGCCAGGCAGGCCGCCGTGACCACCGACCGCCTCCCTTCCTGCCAGGACAAAGAGACGGTGAAGCTGTGCGCCATCGTCGCCGCCGTCAAGGAGATTGCCACAAAGAACGGAGAGCGGATGGCGTTTGTCACGCTCGAAGACCTTGCGGGGACGGTGGAGGCGATCGCCTTCCCTGATCTCTACAAGGCGAACCTGCTCCACCTGGTGAAGGACGCGGCCGTCCTGGTGAAGGGACTGGTGGATGTGGGGGAGGAGGTGGTCAAGCTGCTCTTGACGGAGGTCAGACCCCTCTCGGCCTTGAGGCGGAACGGGGCCTCGGTGGTGGAGATCACGGTAGAGGAATCGCAGCTTTCCATAGAACGGCTGGAGGAGCTGAAGAGCCTGCTATCGAAATTTCCGGGACCCGCATCTCTGAAGCTCCACCTGAACGTTGCCCGAGGTGGCCAGGTGACCATCGCTGCTTCGCCGGGGATAACTGTCGCGCCGAGCGAGTCGCTCAAGCGAGAGGTGGAGGCCCTTCTGGGTCAAGGCACGATGACTGTGCTGTGAGCTGGAAAGGAACGCCATGGCCACATTCACGTTGGAGTTCGAGCATCCCATCGTCAAGCTGGAAGATAAGATCGAGGAGCTGAAACGGCTCTCCGAGGTTCAGAAAGTGGATTTCTCCAAGGAGATCGCCGACCTGGAGAACACGGTGGTGAGCCTTCGCGGGGAGATCTTCTCCCGCTTGACTCCCTGGCAACGCTGTCAGATCGCCCGTCATCCAAACCGCCCGTACACGCTCGATTACATCCGGATGCTGATGACCGATTTCGTGGAGCTGCACGGCGACAGAGCGTTCGGTGATGATAAGGCGATCGTCGGGGGGATCGCGCGCCTCGACGGGATGCCTATCGTGGTGATCGGTCACCAGAAAGGGCGGGACACCAAGGAGAAGATCGCCAGGAACTTTGCCATGGCCAACCCGGAAGGGTACCGGAAGGCGCTTCGCCTGATGAAGCTGGCGGAAAAGTTTAGGAAGCCGATCCTGACCTTTGTGGACACGCCAGGTGCCTACCCAGGGATCGGCGCGGAGGAACGAGGCCAAGCCGAGGCGATCGCCCGTAACTTGAGGGAGATGTCGGAGCTGAGGACGCCAATCGTGGTTGTGGTTACTGGCGAAGGGGGGTCGGGTGGCGCGCTGGGGATCGCGGTGGGGGATTCCATCTCGATGCTCGAGTATGCCATCTACTCGGTCATCTCGCCTGAGGGGTGCGCCTCCATCCTGTGGCGAGATCCAGCGAAGGCGCCTGATGCCGCCCATGCTCTGGGGCTCACCCCCGAGACGCTGAAGCGACTCAGCCTGATCGACGAGATCATTTCGGAGCCGATGGGAGGGGCCCACCGGAACCCACAGGAGATGGCCGCGACCCTGAAAGGGCACCTCATCAAAGAGTTTTCCAGGCTCGCGCAGACTTCCGTGGACGAGTTGCTGGAGCGCCGTTACGAGAAATTCCGTCGAATGGGTGTCTTCGAGGAAGGAGAGTGACGGCTTGCGAGCCAGGACAAGCCCGAATGGGATGCCGCAGTCCTCGATGATCTCCACGTTCCTCGCAAACTGCTCCCGC
The DNA here is from genome assembly GCA_041498535.1 of Methylomirabilis sp. (SeqCode). Taxonomy (GTDB): domain Bacteria; phylum Methylomirabilota; class Methylomirabilia; order Methylomirabilales; family Methylomirabilaceae; genus Methylomirabilis. The sequence continues at coordinate 1,838 of JBGQIR010000190.1, read as the reverse complement.
ACGACTGAAGCATAATCCGATAGCTGCCCACCCGCTCACGCGTATCTCCTAGTGGAACAGGGAGTCCATATCGGGGAGCTTCACTACCTCGAGGAGCTGGCCGTGTATTCGCTCAAGATCTTCGGGAGGTGGGCGGTAAAGACAGAGCGGGGCAGCACCCGGTCGCATCCGGCCATGCTGGCCATGACTTTAAGGTCTGCCTGGACGTGAGAAAGGAAGCCGACGATGGGAATATGGCGAAGGTCAGGGTCTTCTTTGATTTGACCGATCGTCTCGATCGGGTTGCAGCGCGCGGAATTGAGATCAATGATCAAGAGGGCCGGCTTTTCCGACAGGGCGCGGGCGATCACCTCGTCCTGAGTCCGCGCAAACAGAAGCGAAATGCCGAGCTGGCGGGCCGTCTCGGTAATCTTGCTGGCAAAGAAGATGTCGTCTACTGCGACTAACACTGCCTGGTTCATAGCCCTGCTGAGGCATCAAGGTTCGAATACAAAGGCGACAATCGGCCTGTCTTTGCTTCTTCTAGCATGAGGGGATGGGCAAGTCAAACCCATTCGCCTCCAACGAGGCTGCACAGCGCCGCGATCGCGATCAAGATTTTCCCGTCCTTCACCTCTCTCGAGTATCCACTCGCCTCGGCGGATCCTTATCGTGCGGTCAACTCGGTTACTCGACGCCCACGAGCTTTCGGTCGGGGACTGCCTCGGCGATAACAGCCTGAACCGGGCGCAGAGGGGGACACCGTAGGCCTACAGCTTCGTCTCGGTGGCTTGGCGGGCAGGAGCCCTCTCGCCAAGCACTTTGTAGAGCCCGACGGGCGCTGTCCTGCCCTTCACCGTGACCAGGCCGATCCATTCCGTTTCGAAGAGATCGTCGATCTCCTCGAATGTGGTGTGGCTGATCAGGAGGCTGGCCTGATACTCCTTCGTCAGGTTTTGGAGCCTCGACGCGATGTTAACGGTGTCGCCGATCGCCGTATACCCCATCCGCGCCGGCGAGCCGATGTTGCCCACGATCGCCCACCCGGTGTTGATCCCGATGCCGACGCTGAGCGGCGCCTTGCCCTGGGCCTCGAGCTCGGCAGAGAATGCCGCGGCCTCGCGCAGCATGTCCAGGGCGCATCGGAGCGCGCTCGCGCTTGGGCCTCCAATCCTGCTGGTGGTGTGTTCCACTGTGGTGCTCCCTTCGGTCATCAGGCAGATCGCCCCCCTGAAATGCGGTCCGGCGGCCCCTCCTGGTTGCATGGCCACCGAGAACCGCGGCGTATGCATTGGCCGTGTACACGTGGCCTCGAAGATGGCTTGCCTGCCAGGTGGGCTCTTAGTATCACGGTTGTCCAGGTTTGTCAAACGGCCCTGGAAGTGGTCTTGCCAGAGGAACGCATGAGACGGCTTGACATCTTGATACGGGGTATGGCACGCTCAGCTCGTCGTGGGGCTGGCCTGAGCAGCGACCAGAAGGCGGCCTCGACAAATTCAATAGCTCACTCTATCAGGTCGCGGGAAAGGGAGGTGAGGATCCATGGCAAAGCGCAAAGTGGCGGATTGCCGCCAGTTCCCGAGCGAGAAGAATTGCACGCTCACGGTCTCGGGCACAGAAGAGGAGGTGCTCACCGTCGCGGTCTGGCATGCGGTGCACTCACACGGACACAAGGAAACACCTGAGCTCCGCCAGCAGATTCGGGCGATGCTCAAGGACGAGAAGTAATCCCCCGGCAGGCGTAGCCCCGCGCAACATCGCGCACGGAGACGACCGTCCAGCCGACGGCAACGTTCGACCCGGCGACTATCCGGATTGGCGACGACCAGAGCCAGTCTTTCTTTATCCAGGCGGGCACG
>JBGQIR010000189.1:0-3988 GCA_041498535.1 Methylomirabilis sp. (SeqCode) | reverse complement strand
ACAATACGTTTGCCTTCGATCCAGAACTCCTGATTGGCACGTCTCGCCTACATCCGCTCGCCGCAAAGATGACATTCGCCGTAATCACACATAGACGTATCTCCTTTTCTGGGCAATCCTGACTATGGTCGGCGACAGCGATACATGCTATCATGAATCGAATTGTTCCGGGATATCCGGGGGGGACTAAGGACAGATGGCGGAGCGGGCCGCAATCATTGAATCGGGGACTGGCACGATGGCCCAGGAGGGGCTGAACGCTGCGCAGCAGGCGGCCGTCACCCACGGCGATGGGCCTTTGCTCGTCATCGCTGGTGTCGGCACGGGCAAGACCACCGTCACCACTCACCGGATCGCCCACCTGATCAACACCAAACGCGCCCGCCCGGAGCAGATCCTCGCCATGACCTTTACCGAGAAGGCGGCGGCGGAGATGGAACGGCGGGTGGACCTGCTGGTCCCGTACGGGTTCACCGATACCTGGATCTCGACCTTTCACGCCTTCGGGGACCGCGTGCTTCGGGAGAACGCCCTGGTGCTCGGATTGAGCCCGGACTTCCGCCTGCTCACCCAGGCGGAGCAGGGGATCTTCCTCCAGGAGCACCTCTTCGAACTTCCGCGCGACTACTTCCGGCCACTCGGCAATCCGATGAAGCACGTCCAGGCCCTGCTGCAACTGTTCAGCCGGGCCAAGGATGAAGATGTCGGTCCCCAAGCGTATGCGGCGTGTGCAGAACAGCTCGAGAAGCAGGTCATCGCCGCTCCTGATGATGAGGTGCTGGCGGAACGCGCGAAGCGGGAGTCGGAGATTGCCCAGGCGTATCAGCGCTACCAGGCACTGATGGCCCGAGAGGGGAAGCTGGACTTCGGGGACCTGATGACGCAGACCCTCACATTGTTGCGGGAACATCCGCTCGTGCTGCGACAGATGCAAGAGCGGTTTCGATATATCCTGGTCGATGAGTTCCAGGACACCAACTATGCGCAGTTCGAGATCGTCAAGCTGCTGGCCGCCACGCATCGGAACGTCACCGTGGTGGGCGATGACGACCAGTCGATCTTCAAGTTCCGGGGGGCTTCCATCAGTAATATCCTGAATTTCCGGAAGGAGTTTCCCGAGGCGGAGACGGTCGTCCTTGTCGAGAACTATCGCTCGACCCCGGGCATCCTTGATGCGGCCTATCGCCTGATCCAGCATAACAATCCGGATCGCCTGGAGTACCGCGAAGGAGTGGACAAGCGACTCCGCCCGCAGAATGCCGACGGCCCGGGCATTGAAAGCCTGGTCTTCCAGACATATCACGAAGAGGCCGACTGGGCTGCCGGGAAGATCCAAGAGTTCGTCGAGGCAAAGGAGTACGCGCCCGGGAGCATCGCCATCTTGGTCCGCCGAAACAGCGATGCCGATCCGTTCCTGCGGGCGCTGAACATGAAAGGAATTCCCTGGAGGTTCAGCGGAGCCAGGGGGCTGTACGACAGGGAGGAGATCCGGCTGGTCGTCTCATTCCTCCGGCTGCTGGCTGACCCACACGACTCTCTGAGCCTCTTTCATTTGGCTGGCTCAGATATCTACGGGATGCCGGCGGCCGATCTCGTCCTCTGCAACGGCTATGCTTCTCGAAAACGTCGGAGCCTCTACGAGGTGCTCACCGAGATCACGAGGCGGCCTGGAATTATCCCTGAACTCTCTGGGGTCTCGTCCGAGGGGATTGCCACCGCCAGCGCCATTCTGGACGACCTCGATCGCTATCTCGGGAAGGCCGCTCGAGAGGCGACGGGCCGCATCCTCTACGACTTTCTCATGGAGCGCCCCGGCTACTGCAAGCGTCTGGTCCGTTCGAATTCCCCTCGTGATCATCAACGGGTCGGGAACCTGGCCGAGTTCTTTGGCGTCGTTCAGCGGTTCGGCGAGGTAGCGCCCCAGGATCGCGTGGCCGGCTTTGTCCCGTATCTCACGATGCTAATTGACGCGGGAGAGGACCCCCCCATCGCGGAGGGTGAGGAGGCGGCGGAAGCGGTTCAGGTCTTGACGCTGCACAAGGCCAAGGGCCTCGAGTTCGAGGCGGTCTTTCTCGCGGGGCTCGTGGAGAAACGGTTCCCATCGGTGTATCGGAGGGAGGCGATCCCGCTGCCCGACGAACTGATCAAGGACTTGTTGCCATCGGGGGACTTCCACTTGCAGGAGGAGCGGCGACTGTTCTACGTTGGCATGACGCGGGCAAAGCGACACCTTTTCCTCACACGGGCCAGGGATTACGGGACCAAGCGGGAGTGGAAACGGAGCCGTTTCCTGGCGGAGGCGCTAGAGCTGCCAAAAGAGGAGGAGAACCATCCCTGGCGAGGGGCGCCGGAGGCGGTGATCGGTCGCGCCGCTCCACCCCCAGACGTCGAGCCCGATCTCAGCGTGCCCGCCGACACGCCTCTCAACCTCTCTCACTACAAGATCGATGACTATGTGACCTGTCCGTTGAAGTACAAGTACGTCCACATCCTCCGGGTGCCTGTCCTCAGGGATCAGGCGGTCGTCTATGGCGCCGCGGTGCACCGGGCCGTTCAAGCATATAATAGCCGCCGGGTTCAGGGCCTGACGATGTCGCTCCAGGAGTTGATCGACTCTTTTGAGAATCACTGGGTCAACGAGGGGTTCATCTCGCGGGAACATGAGGAGCGGCGGCTGCAGGAAGGCCGGGACGCTCTGGCGCAGTTCCATGCCTTCGCCGAGGCCGCGCCGCCACCCACCTCCGTCGAGAAGAAGTTCCGGTTCCAGCTAGACCACGACATCGTCACCGGCTATCTGGACCGTCTGGACGAGCGGGCGGGCGAGACGGTGATCATCGACTATAAGACGTCTTCGGTCCGGGATCAAAAGGACGCGGACAAAGACGCCAGGGAAAGCCAACAGCTTGCACTCTACGCCCTGGCCTACCGAGAGACGATTGGCCGGTTGCCCGACCGTGTGGAGTTGCATTTCCTGACCCCGGGTGGAGTGGTGGTGGGGCGAGCGCTCAAAGGGGAAAAGGAGCTCGAGCGGGTGGCCGACAGGATCCGGACCGCCGCGGGTGGAATCCGGACCGGTCTCTTCCAGGCCACGCCCAATCCGTGGGTCTGCGGCTTTTGCGCCTTCAGGACCATCTGCCCCGCGACCGCCTGGACAGGGGAGCGTGAAGGATGAAGATCGGGATCGATCTCGACGACGTCCTGGCGATTTCGCTGCCTCACTATCTGCAAGCCTTCAACCGGCGTTTCGGTCTCACGGTCGATCTCGCCGACGGCGCGTGGAGGATCTTCGATAGGTTCCCCCAGATCCCTCGCCGGGAAGCCCACGACTTCTTTTCGGAGCTGATCGAAGACGGTTTCTTCCTATCGCGTCCGCTGATGCCTGGCGCCAGGGAGGCTGTGGAATCTCTGGCCGAAGAAGGTCACCGTCTGTTTATCGTCACCGGCCGCGCCGCGAGAGACGAGGCCGCAACCAGAAGCTGGCTGGAGCAGGTGGGGTTGCTCCGCCATTTCGGCGCGGTGGTCCATAATCGGATCGAGCCGGTGCACCGGTACAAGTCGGGGGCCGCTTTTGAGTTACAGCTCGATCTCTTCATCGAGGATGAGCTGGCAGTGGCCACCGCTGTTGCCGAGACGGCCATTCCGGTTCTGCTGTTCGATCACCCCTGGAATCAGGGTGACCTACCGGAAAACGTACAGCGTGTCCGCTCCTGGGCTGACGTGCTCGGCAGGATCGGCGAGATGAACGGAAAAGAGGGAAAGCGGCAGGCCGAGGACAATCCCGCTCGAGCTGATCATCCTCGGCCCACGCAGGCCGCGGGCAAGCCCGAGACAACCGAAGGAGATCGGTTCCTCTGATCGTGTTGTTTCTTGTAGATCTCCTTTGAGGTCTTATTGAGATCCCGATTCAGCTTTGCCTTCTCCTTGGCCGAAAGCTTTCCGTCCTTTTTCATGCGCTTCTTTTCGCGCTGGATATGGGCTTCCTTTCCTT
>JBGQIR010000188.1:0-4059 GCA_041498535.1 Methylomirabilis sp. (SeqCode) | reverse complement strand
ATCGCCGGCCGTGTTCATGTTCATGACACTCTCTTCCCACGGAGGAAGATGGAACTACCTTTCCTTCTCCCTTCTAGGGGAGAAGGCGGGATTGAGGGGGACCCCAAAATGAAAAGCGGCTCCCGTCGCTGGAAGCCGCTATTCCGGAGGTCGCCATGTCGATTAATGCGCTTTCCTGGCCTCCGCCTTGACTGCCCCCGCCTGCTCCTCCCCGGCGATGGAGCCTCGCTTACTGAAGGCGACGGAGAGGCCAAGAACGATCACGCAGGCGAGAAAGATCATGAACCGGACGCCACCCCCCATCTGGCGGATGGCAAGAGGGGCGATCAGGATCGCCACCAGATTCATCACCTTGATCATCGGGTTGATCGCCGGGCCGGCGGTATCCTTGAACGGATCGCCCACCGTGTCGCCGATGACCGCCGCCTTGTGGCAATCCGTCCCCTTTCCGCCGAACAGCCCCTCTTCGATCTTCTTCTTGGCGTTGTCCCACGCCCCTCCCGTGTTCGACAGGAAGACGGCCATGAGCTGGCCGGTCAGAATGGCGCCGGCAAGGAACCCGCCCAGCGCTGCCGCGCCGAAGGCGAAGGCGACCAGGATCGGGCTCACGATCGAAAGAATGGCGGGCCCTATCAGCTCCTTTTGCGCCGCAGCGGTCACGATCTCTACGCACCGCCCGTAATCCGGCTTCTCCTTGAACTCCATGATCCCCGGCTTCTCTCGGAACTGGCGCCGGACCTCTTCGACAAGGAGAAAGGCGGCTCGGCTGACCGCCTGGATGGCAAAGGAAGAGAACAGGAACGGGACCGCGCCGCCGATCAGCAAGCCGATGAAGACCTCTGGAAGGTTCACCTGGATCCCGGCCCCAATCAGATGCGCCTCGTCGATGAACGAGCGGAAGAGAGCGACGGCCGCGAGGACTGCGGTGGCGATCGCCAACCCCTTCGTGAGCGCCTTCGTGGTGTTGCCGACTGCGTCCAGCTTGGCCACGATCCGATGGGCCTCGATCCCCGAGGGTGTCCTGGGATTATTCTTCAATGCGCCCGACATCTCGAAGATGCCGTTGGCGTTGTCGGAGATGGGGCCGAAGGTATCCTCCGCTAGAATAAAACCGGTGGTCGCCAGCAACCCGAGGCCGGCTAAGGCGATCCCATAGGCTGACAATGAATAGCTCCCGCCGAAGATGCTATAGGAGCCATAGATGGTCGCGACGATGGCCAGGACAGCCCAGACGCTCGATTCGAGGCCGGCAGCAAACCCCGTCAGAATCAGCGTCGCCGGCCTGGTCCGGCTGGCATAGGCGATCTCGGTCACGGGCTTCTTGTCGGTGGACGTGAAATAGCCTGTGAGCGACTCGATCACCAGCGCCAGGGCGATCCCCATCACGTTGGCCAGAAGGACCCGCCACCACAGGGTACCGTACTTCGGGCTCACGATGTCACCAAGGTAAAAGTAACTTACAATCCCGAAGCCGGCGATGGAGGTCAGCGCCGCGATCCAGAAGCCGAACGTAATCGGCTTCATCGGATCCATGGCAGGGTCATCCTTGCCACGAACACACCAGGTTCCCAGGATAGAGCCGAAGACTCCCACGGCGCGGATCAGGAGCGGGTAGATGACCAGGGCCAGGACTACCTTGGACGCGCTTGCGGCGCCGCCGAAGGACTCGACAAAGTCTTTGTCCAGCATCGCCCCGGCGCCCAGGATGATCGCCGCAACGAGCGTGACCTCGTACGACTCAAACACGTCGGCGGCCATCCCGGCGCAGTCGCCGACATTGTCTCCGACAAGGTCGGCGATCGTGGCGGCGTTGCGAGGATCGTCCTCGGGGATGCCCTTTTCGACCTTGCCCACCAGGTCGGCGCCCACGTCCGCCGCCTTGGTGTAGATGCCGCCCCCCATACGCATGAAGAGGGCGGCCAAGGACCCGCCAAATCCGAAGCCGATCAGGATCTTCATCGCGTTCTCTTTAAACACGAGGAAGATGATGGTCGCGCCCAACAGTCCAAGGCCGACGGTGAACATTCCGGAGACGGTCCCGGCCCTGAATGCGATCTCCAGAGAATCCTTGAAGCTCTTCAGCGCCGCTGCCGCGGTCCGGACATTCCCCTTCACGGCGAGCCCCATGCCGACGTACCCGGCGCCGTAGGAAGCCGCGACCCCCATGAAAAATGCGAGCGACACGCCGAGTGGGAGGAGCATTCCTTCGTAGATGCTGCGATACATGAAAAAGAGGCCGATGGTGATGGCGATGACGAACCAAATCATCGTCTTGACCTGGCGGGCCAAATAGGCCAGTGCCCCCTCTTCGATGGCCGTGGCAACATCCTGCATGGCCTGGCTGCCGGGGTCTTCCCGGATGGTCCTCCTCGCCAAGTAGGCGCCATACCCCAATGCGATAAAGGCCGAGATCAGGACGAACCAAAGGATCTTCCATTCCTGCGGGCCGAAAGTCGGAAGTACGATGCTGGCTTCGCTCATGGGAGTTGTCTCCTCGCCTAGGCGTTCACTGACCTCTGATACCGCCCAGGCAATTCGTCGGTGAACGGGCGGAGGTGTTTCTCCTCACCGAAATACCGGGCGTGTAGTTGTGATCACGACGCAACGAATCTGGGCGACGCTGGGGCAGGTGCTACCAGATCTTCGAGGGGATGTTCCCCCTTCCCTTGATCAGGATGTTCACAAGCGCGTGATTGAAGTACGCCGTACGTTCCGCGATGGCGGGATCGATGTTCTTCTCGTAATAGGCGCGGCCGACCTCGATATCCTCTTTCAACAGGTCAAACACGGTATCCTCTTTGATCCCCTCCACGATCTTGTCCTGATTGTAAATGATGATGTCGGAGACGATAAGTCTGGCGAGGCGCTTGGCCCGCTCATCCGGATCCTTGGAGTCAGGCACGGGATGCCCTCCCTACACATTGAAGAGACGGAGCTGGTGGTGGTCCTCTTCGGTGAAGGGAACCGGGTAGCGACCCGTGAAGCAGGCGTCGCAAAAACCCATTCCAACCTGGGGCTCCTTGCTGGCGGCCTCGTGCAGCCCCTTCAGACTCAAATACCCCACGCTGTCTGCGCGCAGGTACCGTCGTATCTCCTCCACCTCGTGCGTGGAGGCGATCAGCTCCTTGCGGGTTGGGGTGTCGATCCCGTAATAGCAGGGTGAAATCGTCGGAGGTGAGCTGATCCGCACATGGACTTCCCGTGCGCCAGCCCCGCGGAGCATCGACACGATCTTTCGGCTGGTAGTGCCTCGGACGATGGAGTCATCCACGACCGCCACCCGCTTTCCTTCCAGAACCTCCCGAACCGCGTTGAGTTTTATCTTGACGCCGAAATGCCGGATCGCCTGCTTGGGCTCGATGAAGGTCCGTCCGACATAGTGATTCCGGATCAGCCCGTGCTCGAATGGCAGGCCCGCCTCCTGCGCAAAGCCAAGGGCCGCCGGCACCCCTGAATCGGGCACTGGAATCACCACATCGGCTTCGACCGGATGCTCCCGAGCCAACTGCCGACCCAGCTCCTTTCGGACAGCCGCAACTGAGCGGCCGAATAGAAGGCTGTCAGGCCTGGAGAAGTAGACATACTCGAAGATGCACTGGGACTTCGGCGCGGGCGGGAGGGGATGAAAGCTGTGGAGACCACGCTCGTTGATCAGGAGGAATTCACCTGGCTCCAGGTCCCGGACAAATGTCGCCTCGATCAGATCGAAGGCGCAACTCTCTGACGCCAGCACCCACGCATCCCCGAGCTTGCCCAGAGAGAGGGGGCGAAAGCCGTAAGGGTCGCGGATTCCCAGCAACTCGGTTTCGTTCATGATGACCAGGGAATACGCCCCGCGAACCTGGCTGAGCGCATCGACCGAGGCCTCCAGCAGGTTCACCTCACGGGACCGTGCAATGAGGTGAACGATCACCTCGGTGTCGGTTGTGGAACTGAAGATGGAGCCTTGCGCCTCAAGATCGTGACGAATCTTCTCGGCATTGGTGAGGTTGCCGTTGTGGGCGAGGGCGATCTGACCGCGCAGGTAGCCGGCCATGAGGGGCTGAGCGTTCTTGAGCT
>JBGQIR010000187.1:0-4061 GCA_041498535.1 Methylomirabilis sp. (SeqCode) | reverse complement strand
CCGAGCTGAAGGGCAGATTACCCACGCGTTACTCACCCGTTCGCCGCTTTACTCATCCCGTTGCCGGGACTTTCTCGCTCGACTTGCATGTGTTAGGCACGCCGCCAGCGTTCGTTCTGAGCCAGGATCAAACTCTCCGAAATGGAACGTACGAGGTACTAGCCTCGAAGCAGGCCACTCGTCGCCGAGCAACCCGCTCTGGCTGACTTCATCCGCCCTCAAGTCAGTAGCAACGATATTCTGTTGTCAAAGAGCAAACATCGAAGCCAGATGGCTTCGATGCTCGTCGAAACCCTTACATCAATATAGAACGCCGATCGTCAAATGTCAATAGGATGGGCTCAGATGCCCGGGTCTTTGTTTATAACAAGAGCCGGTATCACTGTCAAGTGTTTTTTCGCGGGTTGAAACCCTTTTTAATCCTTCGGAAGAATCGCTTTCCCACCCTCAGCAGATGCTCGCGATCCATATGGACCTGGAAATACTCATCCCTCACAACCTCCCCATCCAGGCTCACCCCACCCTGGCGGATCAAGCGCTTGGCCTCCGAGATGCTTTTCGTCCCCCCTGATGCCTTGATCAACCAAGCGATAGGAACAGTATCCCTGGTTTCTTCTTCCTGCTCCATACGGATCTCACGAACGTCGGTCACAGGAATGTCGGTTACTACGAATATCTCAATGTCGTCCGGCAGCCCTTTTTCCTTGAAGACCCGGTCGAACTCGACGGCTGCCTCTTCGGCCGCCTGGTCGCCGTGGTAGAGGGTTACCAGCTTCTTGGCTACCTCTGCCTTGGCCGCCCGAGGGTGAAGGCTCCCATCTCCAAGCCCCCGATGAATCGCCTCAACGGCCTCGACCGACATCCCAGCCGCCAATTCAGCATACTTGACGATAAGGGAGTCCGGAATGGACATTGTCTTCCCGTAGATCTCCTTGGCCAGCTCGTCAATCCCGATGTAGTTGCCCAGACTCTTGCTCATTTTCTGGACGCCGTCGGTCCCTTCCAACAGGGGTGTGATGAGCGCTACCTGGGGCTCTTGACCTTCACCTCGCTGAAGCTCCCGCGCAACGAGAAGGTTGAACTTCTGATCGGTTCCGCCCAGTTCGACATCGGCCTTGAGGACCACAGAGTCATACCCTTGAGCCAGAGGGTACAGGAACTCATGGACACCGATAGGCCGTCCTTCCTTGTACCGCTTCTGAAAGTCGTCCCGCTCCAGCAGACGCGCCACAGTGTACCGCGCCGTCAGGCGGATCACTTGGGCAAAATCCATCCGACCTAACCACTCGCTGTTGAAACAGATTTCCGTTCGGCCCGCATCCAGGATTTTGAAGATCTGCTTCTTATAGGTTTCCGCGTTGGCCTGGACCGCCTCAGGGGTGAGTGGCTTGCGGGTCTCTGATCTTCCGGTCGGGTCGCCGATCATCCCGGTAAAATCCCCGATCAGGAATATCACTTGATGGCCCAGATCCTGGAACTGACGCAGCTTCCTCAGGACTACCGTGTGACCGAGGTGCAGGTCTGGCGCCGAGGGATCGGCGCCAAGCTTTACGCGGAGCGGGACGCCAGTCCGAAGTGACCGCTCGAGCTTGCCGAGCAACTCCTCCTCCGACACGATTTCCGCCGCGCCCCGCCGGAGGACGCGGAGTTGTTCAAGGGCTCGCGCTTTCAGATCGTTCATCATTGTTATTCAGCAGAAGCCGGTGGTTGCCTTTTTAGCACAAAGGCTTCCCTGTCGCAATCCCAAAAACCTCCCGGCATCCCTAAAGCCGCTGCGGGGCCGCGGACACGGGAGCGCTTGTAGGGGCACATCCTGTCTGCTATAGTGACAGGAGTCATCGCAGCGACTGGAGATTTCGAGCTTTCATCGAGGTGCAGAGAATGGGGCGATCACCCCGGCCGGCTGTTACTGTGATCTGGTCCTTATTGGTGCTGATGGCGATCTCGTTAGGAGTCGCCGGAGGGTTGTTCGCCGCCTACCTCCGGGACCTGCCGACCCTCGACGCGCTCGAGGAGTACCAGCCCAGCCTGGTGACCACTCTCTATTCAGATCAGGACGAACCGTTTGCCACCTTCTACGAGCAGAAACGGATGTGGGTCCCGCTGGACAAGATGCCCAGGCATCTGATCAACGGGATCATCGCGGTGGAAGATGCGCAGTTCTACCGGCATCGCGGGATCAATTTCCGAGGTATCGCCCGTGCGCTGCTCGCGAATATCAGGGCCCTGCGCCCCGTCGAGGGGGGCAGCTCCATTACACAGCAGTTGGCGAAGTTGCTGTTCCTGACCCCCGAGAAAAGCCTCTCCAGAAAAGTGAAGGAGGCCCTCCTGGCGATCGAAATCGAACGGCACTACCCCAAGGATAAGATACTCGAACTCTATCTCAATCAGGTCTACTTCGGACACGGCGCCTACGGGGTTGAATCGGCCGCCCAGACATACTTCAAGAAGTCTGTGGATAAGTTGAATCTCTCCGAAGCCGCGACCCTTGTCGGGCTGCCTCGGGCGCCCAACTATTACTCTCCGATCACGGACAGGGAGCGCGCCATGCGGCGTCGAGATCATGTGCTGACCCGGATGCTCGAACGTGGATTCATCACGAACGAGCAGGCCGCTCAGGCTTCAAGCGTCTCTTTCGATGAGTCTCTATTCGCGAGAACACGGAACCTCGCCCCCTACTTCGTCGAGCACATGCGCCAGAATCTCGAAGAGAACTATGGCACGTACGGCGTGTATCATGGCGGCCTGAAGGTCTATACCACACTGAACGTCGCCATGCAGCGGAGCGCCGACGCGGCCCTGATCGAAGGGCTTAGGGAAATCGACAAGGTCAGGGGCTTTCGCCCGCTCAGTCATAGAGCCTCGACAGCGAGTGTCCCCGGGAAGGTCTCGCCGGCTTACCTGATCCCGAAGGCCGGAGAGATCCTCAGCGGAACGGTGACGAAGATCCTGCCGAATGCGATCGCGGTCCAAGTCGGGGAGTTTCGAGGTGAAGTCGTCTTTGACAAGACACCTTGGTTGGATGTTTTTTAGTTGGATTAATAGTTTTGGGTTGGTATGGACGTGAAGGTTCAGGTCCTGAGCGTGGACAGGCGGAGAAAGGCTCTCGAGCTTTCGCTGGAACAGGACCCTGTGATCGAGGGCGCCTTTCTCGCTCTCGACCCGCGGGATGGCGGAATCAAGGCCATGGTGGGCGGATACGACTTCGAGCGATCCAAATTCAACCGTGCCCTCCAGGCCAGGCGGCAGCCCGGCTCGGCCTTTAAACCGTTCGTTTACGCCGCTGCATTCGATCGCGGCTTTACCCCTTCGACGATCATTGAAGACTCGCCAGTGCGCTATCCCATCATCGTGGACGGCAAACGAATCGAGTGGAGTCCAGCAAACTATGACCGGAAATTCCGCGGCCCGACCACGTTACGATACGGACTGGAACACTCGATCAATGTCATCGCGGTGAAACTGCTTGAGCGGGTCGGCGTCGATCCGGTCATTGACCTGGCACACGAGATGGGGATCGAGAGCAACCTCCGGAGGGAATACGCGCTCGCCCTGGGCGTTTCGGAGGTCACATTAGCAGAAATGGTCTCGGCCTTTGGTGTCCTCGCCCGCTATGGCATCAGGTTCACGCCGTATGCAATCAGACAAGTGATCGACAACAAGGGGGCGGTCCTGGAAGAGCACGCCCCGGAGAGCCACCGGGTTATGCGAGAGGAGACCGCCTTCATCCTGACGAACGTCTTGAAGGGCGTCGTCGAACGGGGGACCGGATCACGAGCACGGGTCCTCGGCAGGCCGATCGCCGCCAAGACCGGCACTACTCAGGAGGCCACCGATGCGTGGTTCATCGGCTACAGTCCCAGCCTTGTGGCCGGGGTCTGGGTTGGCTACGACACAAAGCGATCGCTTGGGCCACACGAATCTAGTGCTACCCTTGCGGTTCCCATCTGGATACGCTTCATGGAACGAGTCCTCAAGGATGTCCCACTTGAAGACTTCCCTGTGCCGGAGAACGTGGTGACACTCCTGGTGAACTACAAGTCTGGGCTCCCCACTACCCT
>JBGQIR010000186.1:0-4086 GCA_041498535.1 Methylomirabilis sp. (SeqCode) | reverse complement strand
CGGGTGCTCGTCTACGATCCCGGCGGCGCCCAGGATGTCACGGGCCAAGCGCGCGATGTCCAGCGCGCTCGCCACGTTGTTCCGCTTGGCCAGCGAAACCTGGGTGTGCTTCAGGCGCCCGGCGTCCTTCAGGCGGCCCAGCCGAAGGCAGAGGAGCTGGGCCTTGGTGATTTCAGTGAGCATCGTGACCAGCTTGACCTGGACAAGTTGGAATGAGGCGATAGGCTTGCCGAACTGGATACGGGACGTAGCGAACGAGAGCGCCGTGTTGTAGCACGCCATCGCCGCGCCGACCGCGCCCCAGGCGATCCCATAGCGGGCCTGGTTCAGACACATGAACGCCGCCTTGAGCCCCCGCGCCTGCGGCAGAATGTTCGTCTCCGGGATCAGACAGTCATCGAAGATCAACTCGGAGGTGACCGAGGCCCGCAGAGAAAACTTCCCCTCGATCTCCGGGGCGCGGAAGCCCGAGGTGTCCTTCTCCACCAAGAATCCGCACACCTCGCCCTCCAGTTTCGCCCACACGACCGCCACATCGGCAAGGGTCCCGTTGGTGATCCACATCTTGGCCCCGTTCAGCAGGAAGCCATCCCTCACCTTGACTGCCCGGGTGGTCATCCCGCCGGGGTCGGAGCCGTGGTCCGGCTCTGTCAGGCCGAAACAGCCGACCGCCTCACCGCCGGCCAATGTGGGGATCCACCGCTCTTTCTGCGTCTCGCTGCCGAAGGCATGGATCGGGTACATGACCAGCGCGCCCTGGACCGAGGCGCAGCTCCGAATGGCAGAGTCGCCCCGCTCGAGCTCCTGCATCATGAGGCCGTACGCAACGTTGCTGATCCCTGCGCACCCGTACCCTTTCAGGTTTGCTCCGAAGAAGCCAAGTGCCCCCATCTTCGCGATGAGCGCGGTCGGGAATGTACCGGCCCGGTGATGCATCCTGATGACGGGAAGCACCTCCTCGTCCACGAAGGCGCGCGCGGTGTCCCGCACCATCCGCTCCTGCTCGTTGAACAGGTCCTCGATCTCATAGTAGTCCACCCCTCGAAACTTCCCCATGACTCGGCCTCCATCAACAGAGGGCTGCTCTAGGAAGACACCACGGCAACCTGCCTGTCGTACAGTTGGAAAATGCACCCAAGTTAGCGGGTGGGACGGTAGTACTGCATGGCTTCTGGAAGCCAGGCTTCGATCTGTTTGATGCGGGTTGCCTCCGACGGGTGGGTCGAGAGGAACTCGGGGGGCCGGCCGCTGCCCTTAGAGGCCTCGGCCATGCGAACCCACAGGTCGCGCGCGGCGTGTGGATCGTACCCTGCTTTGGCCATGTAAATGAGCCCCAGATGGTCCGCCTCGGACTCCTGGGCGCGACCCCATGGCAGCAGCAACCCCACAGACGCCCCCGCGCCAAGCAGGGCGCCAACGTTCTTCACGGTATTCGGGTCGCCCTTTGAGAGGGCTGCCATGGTGCCGGTGAGGCCCATCTCAACGAGCAGGTTCTGGCTCACCCGCTCGGCGCCGTGGCGCGCGATGGCGTGGGAAACCTCGTGCCCCACCACGGCCGCCAAGCCTGCTTCGTCTCGCGTGATGGGGAGGATACCGGTGTACACTGCCACCTTGCCCCCTGGCAGGCAGAACGCATTGGCCTGCTTTTCCTCGATGACCTTGAACTCCCACTGATAGTTTGACCGGCCGGTCGCCGCGGCGATGCGGGTCCCCACGCGCCTGACCAGGTCGTTCGCTGCGGGGTCAGTCGAGAGCTTGGCTTTGCGGAGCACTTCTTGATAGGACTGGAGCCCCATCTGGAGTTCTTCAGCTTCCGGGAGCAGCAGGAACTGAGAGCGGCCCGTGATGGGGACCGTCTGGCAGGCGACGACGCTAACAAACACGAGCAATGGGAGCAACCAGGCGAGATACCGTGTCAATCTGCCCATAGACTTCTCCAGGTTCAGGCCTGAGGGACAGCAGACAGCTTTGGCGAGATCTGGCGAGTGTGCCACTCGATCCCCCTGAGGTAGTCGAGGATAGCCACAAATAATGAGAGGGCCTCGCATGGCCACGCTTTGTGACCGCAGAAACGCTATCAAGAGCACGGCAGGAGCGTCAAGGCAAAAATGCTGTGGATGAGGTATAATGAGCTCGGGTAGATGTATTGTCCTGTCCCTTATTCGAATCCTGACGAGGCTCGTGTGAAGGACGTATTTCATCCGATCGTTGCGCGCTGGTTTCATCACACGTTCGGGGAACCCACCCCTCCACAGGCGGCCGGATGGGCCCACATCTCCGCCGGAGAGGATACCCTGATTGCGGCGCCCACGGGATCGGGCAAGACGCTCGCAGCCTTCCTGTGGGCAATTGACGGTCTTGTCCGGGCGGCAGCCTCCTTCGCGCTTGATGACCGTACACACGTCGTGTACGTGTCGCCGCTCAAGGCCCTTGGCAACGACATCCAGAAAAACCTCGAGAGACCTCTCCAGGAGATCCGGGCGCTGGCGGAGTCGGATGGTTTGCCGCTTCCGGAGATCCGCGCGTTGGTCCGCACAGGCGACACACCCGCGAGCGAGCGCGCCAGGATGGTGCGCAAGCCTCCACACATCTTGATCACCACTCCAGAATCGCTTTTCATCCTCCTGACCGCCGAGAGCAGCCGGCGGTTTCTGGCCACGGCCAGCAGCGTCATCGTGGACGAGATCCACGCCGTGGCGGGCGATAAGCGGGGCGCGCAGCTCGCCCTCTCCCTGGAGCGGCTCGACACCCTCGCGGGGAGGCGGCTGCAGCGGATCGGGTTGAGCGCTACTCAGCAACCGATCACGGAAATTGCCCGGCTGCTGATCGGCGCGGGGCGGGAGCGCGAGGATGGCTCTCCAGATTGTGCCATCGTGGATATGGGACACCGCCGGGCCCTTGACCTGCGCATCGAGGTTCCAGGCCAGCCGCTAACGCATGTAGCTTCCCACGAGCTCCGCCAGGACATCTACGAACGGATTGCCGCTCACTCCAAGGCGCATCGCACAACCATCGTCTTCGTGAACACCCGCCGTTTGGTGGAACGTGTAGCGCACCAGCTCACACAGCTCCTGGGCGAGGGGAAAGTAGAAACCCACCACGGAAGCCTGTCCCGCCGAACCCGCCTGGCGGCAGAGGCCCGGCTGAAGTCCGGTGAGGTTCCCATGGTAGTCGCCACGGCCTCGCTGGAGCTCGGGATCGACATCGGGCATGTTGATCTCATCTGCCACCTTGGCGCGCCCCGCGCCATCGCCACGCTGCTGCAGCGAGTGGGCCGATCCGGACACTGGTTGGGGGCGACGCCGAAAGGCATCCTCTTCCCCCTGACGCGGGACGAGCTGGTGCAGTGCGCGGCGGCAGTTCACGCGGTCGGACAGGGCGTACTGGATCAGGTAGCGATACCGGAGGCCCCGCTGGACATCCTCGCCCAGCAGATCGTCGCCATTGCCGCCACCGGTGAGATCGTGGAAGAAGAATTGTGGGGCTTGGTCCGCCGCGCCTACCCGTACCATCATCTCACCCGGCACGACTTCGAGGCGGTCATCGAGATGCTGTCCGAGGGGGTGGCGTCTCGGCGCGGGCGCGCCGGCGCGCACCTGTATCGCGACCGCGTGCATGGCCGCCTGAAAGGGCGGCGAGGCGCACGCTTGGCAGCGATCACCGGCGGCGGCGCCATCCCGGATACGGCCGACTACGATGTCATCGAGGAGCCGGCCGGCATCCTTGTCGGCAAAGTCAATGAAGACTTCGCGGTGGAGAGCCTGGCGGGTGACATCTTCCTCCTCGGCAACCATTCCTGGCGGATCCGCCGCGTGGAGGCGGGACGGGTGCGGGTGGAGGATGCGCAAGGCGCCCCACCAAACATCCCTTTCTGGCTCGGGGAATCTCCCGGGCGAACTGCGGAGCTCTCGGCGGCGGTCGCAGAGGTACGCCAAGCGGTGGCCCAGCGGCTGCCCGATGTCGAGGCAGCCGTGGCGTGGCTACAGACCGAGGCCGGGGTCGACCACGCCGGGGCTGAGCAGATTGTCGCCTACATCGCCGAAACCACTGCTGTCCTGGGGACCGTGCCCACGCAACAGCAGATCG
>JBGQIR010000185.1:0-4123 GCA_041498535.1 Methylomirabilis sp. (SeqCode) | reverse complement strand
GGGGACAGGGGATCGGAGTGGCCTGTGAGCTAGAGGTCAATGCCACGGGCGGAGCTGCGGCCTTCGGCGATAGCCCAGACGATGAGCGACTAGTCGCGCTTCATGTCACCCGCGATACACATCCTTCCTGTCGGTAACACGGTGGACAAGAATTCGCCGACGGGTTCTCACCCAGGCTGTCAATAACCGCTTTTATTCGCTCAAACATGGCCGCATCGAGTTTCAGGATTTCCTTTTCGGCTCGGCCAGTAAGTTCGATCTCATAGCTCACCGTCGCCGTCCCCGGCTACGTTTGGCTTTAACATCACTCCACGCGACCCGGGCGTCGTCCTTCACCTCGTCGATCAAGGCCGCGTCGATAACGTCCTGGGCGCTCTCCAAGAGCTCCTGGTATTCCTTGATGGACAGCAGGACACTGCGGCGCTGCCCTTTTTCATCGACCACGTATTGGGGATGCAGGGTCATGGGCTCTTCTCCTTCATCATGCGCACTCCGCCGGCTAACGCGATTTACGGAATCATCTCCCACAACATCAGTAACCCTACTTAATCCCAACGTCCGTGTCAATCTCCGTATCATCCCTCTCTTCTGTCCTTTCCGGTTCTCATCTCCATACTCACCACCGTCACTGCGTCCCCCGATGCAGGGGCCGAGGCGCATACGTTGGCAGAACCGAATCCCGTTCCCCGCCCTTCGAGACGGCCCTTCTGGCCTCCTCAGTGCGAACGGAAGGGTTGTTGGGTGTGGGGAGGGGGACGGGGAGGCATTGATAGAAGGTCCGGAGAGGCTCCCTCCCGTGACGATTTCACATTTGACAGGATCGAATAAGACCAGTATGATGGCCAGAATAATGACCGTTCCTGAAGGAGGGTGCCATGAAAGAGGTGGATCGCTTTATCCCTGTGACTGAGGCCAAGAATCGGCTGCTGGACCTGGTCAGGGATCTCCAAGCTAAGGATGACATCGTCGCCATCACGAAGAATGGGGTCCCCGCCGCCGTCCTCCTTAGCGTCGAGAAATTCGAGGGGTTTTTGGAGACCATCGACATCCTGAGCGACGAGAGGGCGATGAGGTCTCTCCGTCGCTCCCTCCGGGAGGCTGGAGCCGGCCGATGGCTCCGCCATGACGAGGTTTTCGGGAAGCAGTGATGGCCTTCCGGGCGCGATACACTCCCGAGGCCTCGGCTATCATCAAAAAGCTCCACCCGACAATCAAGGCCGCCGTCCGAGCCGGGATCACTCAGATCGCGAAAGCCCCCATGGATGGTCGCGAACTCCAGATCGAGCTACAAGGCTTCCGGTCTCTGCGCGTCGGAAAGCATCGCATCATCTACAGGATTAATGAGGAAGAGTCCTGCGTTGAGATCCATTATGTGGGCCCCCGTCGGGATGTTTATGAAAGCTTCAGGGATCTTCTGTCCGGAAAGACACCGCTTCGATAGCCTGTTTCTCATCTGCTTCCCGGGCGTGGTAATCATCGGACGCGCCGCGTCGGATCGCTTTACCGCAGACTTAATCTAGCCGCCCCGACACCCCTACACAAGTCATGCCGGTGAAGCTGAGGTTGAAGCCATCATCGGCTGCAGCATTCCATTAGATGAGTGGCAGAGCCTCTGATCCCAGCGTCGTGTCTCGTGTTTGGTTCAAACGCTTTTGGTGCTCTGGGGAGAAGAGCGTTGAGGTGCGGGTTCTTGGGTGCCTGAAAACTTGCTTTCAGCGCGGCTCAAATTAGGACACTACCCGACCCCCTTCAGCGTTGACAAGCTGAAATTTGTCGATTAGAGTATCCGAAGTGGACCGAGGGTCCACTTTTCTTTTTGGATCGATGACGAATCAAAAGGAGTGATTGATGAGGTTGTCGCTTCTTTTCCTTCGACAGTTAGGTTGCTATTGGCTCTCCGCACTCCTGGCCATCTGGCTGATTGGGATTGGGGCGGTGGCCCAGGCGCAAAAATCCCAGCCGGAGAGTCAGGCGCTCACCCCCGAGGAGCAGATCGTCATCTCAGTGGTCAAACGGGCGAGCCCGGGCGTCGTCCACATCACCAGCACCGCCATTGCCTATGACTTTTTCTTCAATCCTGTGCCGCAGCGCGGGACCGGATCGGGGTTCGTCCTGGATGACCGGGGCTACATCCTGACCAACAACCATGTGGTCGAGGAGGCGAATAGCCTCGAGGTGACATTGACCGACAAGAGCAAGGCGTCGGCGAAGTTGGTCGGCCGTGACCCCAGCAACGACCTGGCAGTGATCAAGATCAATGTCCCGAAGGAGAAGCTCTTTCCGCTCAAACTGGGGAATAGCGACACCCTGCAGGTCGGGCAGACGGCGATCGCGATCGGGAACCCGTTCGGGTTGGATCGCACGGTCACGCGCGGCGTGGTCAGCTCGGTGGGTCGGATGCTCCGGTCAGAGAGCGGACGGCAGATTCGCGGTGTGATCCAGACCGACGCGCCGATCAACCCAGGGAACTCCGGTGGTCCGTTGCTGAACTCTCGCGGCGAAGTGATCGGGATCAACAGCGCCATCTATACGCCCAGCGGTGGGTCGGTCGGGATCGGTTTTGCTATCCCCGTGAACACCGCGAAGCGACTGCTTCCGCAGTTGATCGCCAAAGGGCGGGTGAGCCATCCCTGGCTGGGCATCTCCGGTCTGGATATCACGCCCGATGTGGCCAAGGCCCTGAAGCTCCCGACCCAGCAGGGAATCCTGATCGTTCAGATTTCGCCGAAAGGCCCGGCCGCCCGTGCCGGAATCAGGGGAAGCACCAAGCGAACACGCGTGGGTAATGTGTTGGTCAGCGTAGGGGGGGACATCATCGTCGCGGTCGATGGCCATAAGGTATCATCTATAGACGAGATGACGGCTTATCTGGACGGGGAGCGGAAGGTCGGGGACGAGGTCAAAATGGATCTGCTCCGGGACGGCCTGTCCCTCACCCTCGCTGTTCGGCTAGGGGAGCTTCCCGAGGAATGAGGGCCGTCTGGACCCGCCCGCTCTCAGCACTCCTCTTCGCGCTCGCGGTTCTCCAACTCGTCGTCCCATCTCCGCCTGCCTCGGCGCTTGAGAAAGGCAAGGTCGTCATCGACAGGCGTGTCACGATCGACGTAGAGGTGGTGCGAACTGCAGAGGCCCAGGCCAAAGGGTTGTCAGGCCGGTCGTCCCTGAAAAAGGGGAGGGGAATGGGATTCCCCTATGATGAGGCAGCGCCGCGTTCCTTCTGGATGAAGGGGATGCTGATTCCCATCGACATTCTCTGGGTCCGTGACGGCAGGATAGTGGCCATCGAGGCGAAGATCCCGCCGCCAGCGCCGAACGCGCCGCTTGCCGTGTTCAGCCATGTGGCCGATCTGGTGTTGGAGATGTCGGCAGGGTACGCGCGCGAAATGGGAATTCGAGTCGGTCAGGCGGTCCAACTTCAATCCAGGGCGTTGAGTCGTGGAGGATGGTGGCAGGGGCGATGAGACATCGGATGCAGGATGTGATGAGACGGACGATTGCCGCGGCATGGGTGCTGCTCTTCCTCGTCCTCGCGCAAGGGATCGCGGACGCCCAGGTCACGACGAGGGTGAAGGAGTCGGTGCTGGACAATGGGCTCAAGGTCTTGCTGCTGGAAGAGCACAAGGCGCCCGTGGTGACGGTGCACGTCTGGTATCGGATCGGCGCGCGCAACGAGCAGCCAGGTGCCACCGGGCTGTCCCATTTCCTCGAGCATATGATGTTCAAGGGGACGTCGAAGGTGGGGCCGGGCCAGTTTTCGAAGATCGTTCAGAAGAACGGTGGCCGCGACAACGCCTTCACGAGTGATGATTTCACCGGCTATTTCGAGACATTCGCCTCTGACCGATTCGAGCTGGCATTGGAGCTTGAGGCCGACCGGGTCCGGGGCCTGCTGCTGGATACGAAGGAGGTGGAGTCCGAAAAGAAGGTGATCATGGAGGAGCGGCGGACGCGGACCGACGACGACCCCGTCTCCGCCCTGAGGGAAACGATGGAGATGGTGGCCTTTCAGGTTCACCCCTACCGTCAGCCGGTCATCGGCTGGATGTCCGATCTGGAGGCACTGACGCGGGAGGACCTGGTCCGCCACTATAACACCTACTATCTCCCGAATAACGCCATGCTG
>JBGQIR010000184.1:0-4137 GCA_041498535.1 Methylomirabilis sp. (SeqCode) | reverse complement strand
GGTGAGGTCGATGATGACGATGCCGGCCCAGCGGGCCCAGAACTGTGGATCAAGCAGAAATGCCATCGGCTCTCCTTCTGGAGATGATCAGGGCTCCCGCGGCGAAGGCACGGCAGCGGCAACGCCGCGCACTCGCCGCCACCATGGCCGAAGCAGCGGCATCAGGAAAAAGAGCAGGGCGACCGCAGTGATGGCGCCCGCGATCGGCCGGGTCACGAAGATCGCCAGCGACCCCTGTGACATGATAAGACTCTGTCGCAGCGCATTCTCCGCCAGATCGCCAAGCACGAGCGCGAGCACCAGTGGCGCGAGCGGGTAGTCCAGCTTCTTGAAGACGTATCCGATCACGCCGAAGATGAGCATGTACCAGATGTCGATCATGTTGTTGTGCACGGCGTACGAGCCGATCGCGCAGACCACGATGATGAGCGGCGTAAGGATGGCGAAGGGAATGCGGAGGATGGCTGCGAAGAACGGGACGAAGGCAAGGACCATCAGCACCCCGATGACGTTGCCGGTGTACATGCTTGCAATGAGGCCCCAGACGAATTCCGGTTTTTCAGTGAACAGTAACGGCCCTGGCTGGAGCCCCCAGATGATGAGGCCGCCAAGCATCACCGCGGCTGTCGGCGACCCCGGAATCCCGAGCGTAATCATCGGCAGCATCGCCGCAACCCCCGCCGCGTGGGCGGCGGTCTCGGGAGCCACCACCCCTTCCAGCTCGCCCTTGCCGAACCGCTCGGGATGCTTCGAGGCCTGCTTGGCAAACGCGTAGCTCATGAACGAAGCGGGGGTTGCGCCTCCCGGTTTGAAGCCCATCCAGAAGCCGATGATGCTCCCGCGCAAGAAGGTCCGCCAGTAACGCGGCAGGACCTTCCAGGTGTCCAGCACGATGCGGAGATTCATCACGGTCCTGGCGCCGTGGAATTCGAGCCCCTCCTCGACGGTGAGGAGGATCTCGCCGATCCCGAACAGGCCGATGACCGCCACGATGAAGTCGAAGCCCGTCATAAGCTGGGTCGATCCGAACGTCATTCTGAGCTGGCCCGTGACGATATCAAGGCCGACCGCTGCGAGGATGAACCCGAGCAGAATCGAGATGATCGACTTGAGCGGATTCCCGCCGCCGAGCCCCACGAAGCTGGAGAAGGTGAGCATCTGGATGGCGAAGATCTCTGGCGGCCCGAACTTGAGTGCCACATCCGCCAGGATCGGCGCGAAGAACGTGATCAGCACAGTCGAAAACAGCGCGCCCACGAATGACGACGTGAAGGCAGCCGTCAGCGCCTGCCCACCCTGCCCCCTTCTGGCCAGGGGGTAGCCATCGAACGTGGTCGCGACCGACCACGGCTCACCGGGGATGTTGAAGAGCACCGATGTGATGGCGCCGCCGAACAAGGCGCCCCAGTAGAGGGAGGTGAGCAGGATGATCGCGGAGGTCGGCGGCATCCGGAACGTCAGCGGGAGCAGGATGGCGACACCGTTCGCGCCGCCGAGCCCGGGCAGGACCCCGATGATGGTGCCGAGCGTAATCCCGATCACGGCGACGAACAGGTTGAACGGCGTGATCGCGATGTGAAAGCCAAGGATGAGGTTCTCGAGGCCCATCGGTCAGTAACCGAGCCATGCCTCGAGTGGTCCCTTCGGCATCGGCACGAGGAACCATTTCTCGAAAATGAGGAAGGTCGCGATTGGAATGCTGATCGACAGAACGATTACGGCGAGCCATGAGTGTCGGCCGACCCACCGCATATAGAAGCCCAAATACAGAGCCGAGGCGACGTAAAGGCCGATGACCTGCGTCAGCACCACCATCCCCGTGGCGGGCCACAACACCTTGAGCACAAGCCGAAGTTGCTCCCGGCTTACGAACGGCTTGGCCGACGCATGGAAGGCGGCCCGGAGGACGATGAGGCCGAGGCTCACTGCCAGAAGCAGGCCGAGCCAGAACGGAAAGAACCCGCTCTTCGGACCGTCTGTGCCCCACCCGATGCCGAGCCGGACGGAGTCGAAGATCGCAACCCCGCCCAGCAGCAGCAAAACGGACGCAGTGACGAGATTCGCGGCCCGCATCCTACTTCAGCAAGCCTCCCTTCGCCATCAGGTCCTTGTGGAGATTTTCATTCTCCTCCACCCACTTCACGTACTCGGCGCCGGTGGCGAACGCCGGCTTGAGCGCCCCTTGCGCCAGATACTCCTTGAACTCCGGCGTGTCGTAGACCTTCCTGAGGAAAGAGACGTACCAGGCAACCGCCTCCTTGGGCATGTCGGGAGCCCCGAAGATGCCGCGGAGCATCAGGTAGTGGATGTCCACGCCGAGCGCTTCCTTCACGGTCGGGATCGCCTTCCAATCAGGATCAGGGATCCGCGCCGTGTCGAATACGGCAAGGGGACGAACGCGCTTCGCCCTCCAGTGGCTCACGCATTCGATGGGATTGTTGACGGTTGAATCGACATGCTTGCCGACCAGGTTTACGCAGACCTCGCCACCACCCTTGAACGGCACGTACGTGAACTTCACTCCTAACGCCTGCTCGAGCTGGATGGTGAGGATCTGGTCCTCCTGCGCGGAACCGGTGCCGCCCATCTTCATCCGGTTACCGCCGCCCGACCGTTCCTTCACCGCGGCAAGGTATTCCTTGGCCGTCTTGTAAGGGGTCTCGGCATTGACCCAGAGGATGAACTGATCGAGGGCCATGCGCGCGATCGGCGTCAGATCACGCCAATTGAAAGGCACGCCCGTATGAAGCGGTGTCGTGAACAGGTTCGAGAGGGTGATAATGATCGTGTGAGCATCGCCTTTCTTGCCCTTGACGTAGAGGAAGCCCTCCGCGCCTGCCCCGCCCGCCCTGTTGACCACGATGAGCGGCTGCGGCGACAGCTTGTGCTTCTCGGCGAAGCCGGAGATCAGTCGGGCCATCTGATCCGCCCCACCACCCGGGCCCGCCGGGACAACGAATTCGATTGGCTTGGTAGGTTCCCATGCGGCATGGGCCGGCGTCAACGCGGCGACCAGCACGAGGACTGCAAACAAACACGAGCTGTGGCGGGAGACATATCGCATCGGCCGATCCTCCTGAGAGTGCGAACAGTTATTGCGTGAAAAACACAGCGAGGCCAGGCGCGTGTTTGCGCCTGGCCTCGCCAAGAGTGGTCACAGGACGATCATCGGTCTCCGGACGCTACTGAACGTCGAGTGCGGCCTTTGCGATGTCGATTTTGCGAAACGGGATCACAGCCGGAATTTCCCATTTCTCCCACATTTCGTCCACCTTGGCCTGAAAGTATTCCAGGTCCTCCTCGGTGAAGTGAGCGAAGCGGCCTTGCTTCAGAAGGTACTCGCGGGCCGGTTTGCGCTTCCGTCCTCCGACGATGGACTTGGTCTTGCCGTAATAGCGCACCGCGCCATCCTCTACCTCGTAAAGCGGCCAGATCCCGGTTTCGACCGCCAGCTCGCCCAGCACATGGGACAGCATGGGATCGTAGTCCCAACCCTTGGGGCACGGGTCCAGCGAGTGGATGAACGTAGGGCCTCCGATCGAGAGGGCCCTCCGCACTCTGTTCATCATCTCCACGGGGTAGGAGGCGCAGACCGTGGCCACATAGCGGCACTCCGGGTGGCCTGCGGCCAGCATCCCGGCCATGTTCTTCTTCCAACGGGTGTGCATGATCCGCTTGACCGAGCCCGGGGGACTGAAGGTGGTGTGGGCCCCGTAGGGGGTTGAGCCGGAGAGCTGGATGTCGGTGTTGGCATACGACTCGTTGTCGTACATCAGGATCAGGGAGTTGTACTCCTTGTGGGTCAGGGTCGCCGAGATGGCGGCAAGCCCCATGTCAGCTCCGCCGCCGTCGCCGCAGAAGGCGATAACGTTGATCGGCTCGGCCTTCATCTTCCCTTTCCTCATGAGGGCCTTGAGCCCGGCGGCGGTCCCAAGCGCGGCGGAGCCGGAGGAGCCGAGCTGTGTATGCATCCAGGGCACGACCCAGGGGGTGGAGTAGTAGGTGGTGTTGGCCACGTACATGCAGCCGGTGGAGCCGAGCACGATGGTCCGGGGCCCGGCAGCTTTGACCATGAGCTTCATGACCAGCGCCGATTCGCACCCCTGGCAAGTCCGGTGGCCGGAGGAGAAATACTCC
>JBGQIR010000183.1:0-4163 GCA_041498535.1 Methylomirabilis sp. (SeqCode) | reverse complement strand
GGCCCCGGCCACTACCTGTAGCTCGTACTTCCTTGGAACGAATGGGGGATTGCGATCCGAACCCCGATTTGTTGACAGCGAAATAGGCTGCAGCCGCCCGCAGCGTTTGGGGTATTAGACATTTCTGTCTAATTCTAGTTGGGCGGACACACCGGAGATGGTGGGAGCTAAAGCATGAATCTATTTCTTCTCGTGCTGCTCCTTCTCGTGGTGTTCTTCCCAATCGGGCACCTCTTGGTAACCCGATCCTGGAAATACGTAACGTGGAAATACTATCTCTTCATGGTCGTGGCCATCGGGATCATCGACGCAATCGGCAGGTGGTGGTCAAAGTAGAGCGCAAGCGATGGCGTACCGGCGCGCCGCTGTTCGCGTCGTTTGAGGTACGGTCGGCACACCGTGCCGACCGCTGTGGTTGTCTCGGGCTGCGGCCCGCTGACGGGCCGCAAAGGCGGGTGGTATGATCGCGGTCGTCAGCATGACGTTCGATCCACGTTCGCTTCTCCCCGCAAGCGAGATGGTGCGGGCTCGGAGCCCGCGAGCCCTCCATGCGTGGGTCCTTGAGACGTGTGACGCCATCGCGAAGGTGCCCGAAGCGAAGCGAGCAGCCCTACTACATCATGGGCCATTCAAGAAATTTTACGAGGAGATCTTCCCGTTCAGCATCTTCGCCATACGGTGTTACGGGGATCGCAACGACGTGCTGTGCGTGCCGAACCGCGACGAGCAGCGGGACTTCGATGCTGAGGTCCGCGACCCATTGCGGAGGCTCCCGGTGGAGATCACCCTCGCCCGCGATCCGAAGTGGCATTACCGCATGGCCTATCTCCTGGAGCAAGGGGGCGTGAGCATGTGGGGGCCGATGGCGGTGGACTCAAGCGAGTTGAGGGAATGTCATCTCAGGTTGGTGAAGGAGGCCGCTGAAGGAAAGGCGGGGCCCGGTCGCTATGGGCGCGGCTACGAACTGGTGATCGCGGTGGAGGATTCGTGGTTCGACGTCGACCGGGACTCTGCGGCGGTCGCGGACTTTCTGGAACAAGAGATTGTCACGCTACCCCTCTGTTTCGGCGTTGTGCATCTGATTGGGCTGACTGACCGGCTTTACAAATCGGTCGCGATCCTCCGCTGAATCGAACCATGGCTGCCTGCCCAACTCTGCGTTGAAGTCGGCCGGCGCGCAAGCGCGCCGCCGCTTAACGCAACGTTAGGCCTAATATGCAAAAGGAGTCGACCCTTGAAGCTTGAACGTTGTTCTGCTCTTGCGCGTGACGGTAAGGCCAAAGGGATGGTTGTCCGGTTTCGAAAGTTGACCCCAAAAACCACACAAGATTAACCCCTCACCCGCGGTGTTTGCCGATGACCGTCACTGTACTGGCCTGAGGGCCCTTCTCGCCCTGCTCCACGGCGAAACGCACCTCTGCGCCGATCTCCAGGCGATCGAAGCCCGCACCCAGTACGCTGTTTCGGTGGAAATAGATTTCGGTGCCGTCGGGCGTCTCAAGGAAACCATATCCCTCTTCTGGAAACAGTTTGCTCACGCGAGCCTGGGGCGGACCTTCATGGGTTTTCACGCTGCCACGCTGGCGGCGTGCGTAGTCCTCCAGGCGGCGCCGCATCGCATCAAAAGCCTCTCGGATCGCCACATAAAGATCCTCGTCCGACTGCTTATTGACAACCAGTTCGTCACCGGGCACAGTCAGGTCGATCCGCACCTTGAAGGGCCCCCCTTTTCGGTGGTGCCGAACCGGCGCCTCCACGACCACCCGGCAGTTCATGATTCTATCGTAGAACGCATCCAACTTGGCGGCCCTATCGCGGATATAGCCCTCCACTGCTTCTGAGGGGGAGATGTCGCGTAGCGTAACTTGGACTGGAAGCTCCATGGCTACCTCCTCAAGAGTGCCGAGTTCCAAGTTGAGGATTCCCTGGAATCAGTACTTAACCAGGAACCTGGACCATGGAACTCGGAACCCGGATGATTGGTGATCCCTATCGTTCGATCAGTTGCCGCAAGCGGAAGCGCCTGCCTACGTCCCGATCCAGACGATGGATTCCCTCCTCGCGCGTGGCCTCCATGGCGACCTCGAACTCATCCTGCGTAATAGGCCGGGCGATCTCAGGGAACCTGCCTGCCTGGCCGCACGGCCAATACTGGTCCATCAGGTTCACATAGGTGTCAGGCGAAACCTCCCTGGCCAGAAACCGCATCACCTCCCGAGTTCCCGCCACCCCACCAGGCATCACCAGGTGTCGCACTAACAGACCTCGCACGGCGAGTCCCCTTTCATCGAGTTTCAGGTCGCCCACCTGGCGGTGCATCTCCTGCACTGCCGCTCGGACAATGTAGGGATAGTCCTCCGCACCCGAGTAGCGCTTGGCATGGGCTGGGTCCATATACTTGATGTCAGGCATGTAGATGTCGATCACCCCATCCAACAGGCGTAGGGTCTCCACCCGGTCGTACCCGCCGGTATTGTAGACGAGGGGAATGCGAAGACCCGTCTCGATCGCGTAGGGCAACGCTGCCAGGATCTGGGGCACCATGTGGGTGGGCGTGACGAAGTTGATGTTGTGGCAGCCCAAGGCTTGAAGCTCCACCATCATCTGGGCCAGGCGTGGATGGGAGACCTCTTCGCCCAGCATCAGGTGGCTGATCTCCCAGTTCTGACAGAACACGCAACGGAGGCTACAGGAGGTGAAGAAGATGGTTCCCGATCCATGGCGGCCGACTAAGGGAGCCTCTTCTCCAAAATGGGGGTGGTGGGACGAGACGACCGGGAGCGCATTGGTCCTGCACTTCCCCGCCCGGCTCGTGAAGCGATCCACCCGGCAAAGGCGAGGGCAGATGGTGCACTCCCGGAGTATCTCCTGAGCGGCCCGAATCCGGTCCGCCAGGATGCCCTGTTCATAGAGAGCTAGATAGGATGGCGTCGTTGTCATGTATGTTCAGACCGAGACAAACAGTGCGCATATCCAATGTTCAGGGATGAGGACTGAGCAATGAGGACTGAGGGCCGAGTAGCAAGACTCCGTCCTCTGCCCTCAGCACTCAGTCCTGCTCAGCGGTAGTGCTCGTCCACCGCTTTGGCCAGATCGCTGAGGGCCTGAGACACCGTTACGGGATACTCTGGCCCTTTCTCGAGCGTGCGCAGTTCTTCCGGGAGGCGCGCGAGTTCATTGAGCGCGCGCTCGCGGAGCGCCTCAAGAGAGGCGGGAGCGGCCACGCGCTTGCCAGCATGCATAACGGGTTGGATCAACGCCTCGCCCTCCTGCTGATCGCCTTCCAGGGTCAGGATATCGCCAATCATGCGACCCTCAGTATCCTGATGGCGATAGACCTGCTTGCGCCCAGGCCACGTCGCCTTGCCCTCAGAACGCTTCCGCCGCGCCTGCCCGGCGTACTCCTCCAACTTGTAGGCGCAGTCAAGATACGGGGCGTCGGCGGACGTATCCATGTGGGTGCCCACACCAAAGCCATCAATCGGGGCGCCGGCCGCGAGGAGTCGCTGCAAGATGTACTCGTCCAGATTGCCGCTGGCGAAAATGACGGCGTCAGTCAAACCGCCCTCATCCAGGATCTGCCGCACCTTGCAGGAATGGTCTGCAAGATTGCCGCTGTCCAGGCGCACGCCCTTGACGGCGATGCCGGCCTGCCGCAACTGCGGAGCCAGGGAAACCACCTTCGCCGCCGCGGCCTCGGTGTCGTAGGTGTCGATCAGCAGCACGACATTCTCTCGGTTCGCATGGGCAAAGCGTTCAAAGGCCTCGATCTCGTTGTCATGGGCCTGAACGAAGGAATGCGCCATGGTGCCGTATATCGGGATGCCAAAAAGCGGAGCCGCCTGTACGGTCGAGGTGCCCGAAAACCCCGCGAGGTAACTGGCTCGCGCCGCGAGCAGCCCGGCCTCGGCGCCATGGGCGCGACGCAGGCCGAAATCCACCAAGAGTTTCCCGGGGGCCACGAGCACCGAACGCGCCGCCTTGGAGGCAATTAAGGTCTGGAAGTGCAACAGGTTGATCAGGCGAGTTTCCACCAGTTGCGCCTGGGGCAGCGGGGCGGTGACACGCAAGATCGGCTCATTTGGAAAAAACACCGTCCCTTCGGGCATAGCATGCACATCGCCGGTGAAACGGAGTCTTTCCAGATAGTGCACGAATGCCTG
>JBGQIR010000182.1:0-4168 GCA_041498535.1 Methylomirabilis sp. (SeqCode) | reverse complement strand
TGCGTCCAAAGCGCCGCGTGCGCGGGGGGCGCATCTCTCCACGCCGGGCCGCGGTGTGCAAGTGAGTGCCCGCCGCGACAACCCGACGGGGACCCCCGTGCGCTTTGGCCACATCAATCCGACCTACCCGAAGATCTTCAAGACCTTCAGTGAGGAGCGGCTCTTCTCGCCAATTGGCAGCAACGTGGTGGACCTGACGTTCTATGTCCCCGGCACGAGCACCCCGGCCCTCACGCGCGGGTTTGGTGCCGTGTACACCGATGTGGATCAGGAGCACACCGCCTTCGAATACTTCGACAAAGACGGCAAGTCGCTGGGCCGCTTCGCGGTCCCCATCGCCAATGAGGGACTATCGTTCCTCGGCGCAATATTCGAGAGGCCGGTGGTGGCCCGCGTACGCATCGTGTACGGCACTGCGGCCCTCGGCCCGAGCGACAGCGCAACCAACGACGTGGCCGTCATGGATGACTTCATCTATGGCGAGCCGCAAGCTGCCGCACCGGCGGGGAGTTCCCCCGGCTCTTCCGGTTACTGAGCCGCTGATGAGTGCCGGGTGGAGCCGAGGAATCTAAGGTATGGCTGAGTCGAACGGCAGGATCGAAGCGATGGCCGAGAAGGTGGAGGCCGGCGAGCGACTTCGCTTTGACGAAGGGGTGGAACTCTTCGAACAGGCAACCCTGCTGGAGCTATCCGCCATGGCCGACTGCGTTCGCTGGCGCCTGCATCCGGAGCCGGTCGTGACGTACGTCATCGGCCGGAACATCAACTATACCAATGTCTGCTGGGTCCGATGTTCGTTCTGCGCCTTCTATCGGCTGCCGGGTTCGGAAGAAGGATATGTGCTGTCCAAGGAGCAGATCTGCCACAAGATCCAGGAGTTGATCGATCTGGGAGGGACCGAGGTCCTGATGCAGGGGGGATTGCATCCAGGCCTGAAGATCGACTACTATGAGGATCTTTTCTCGTCGATTAAGGCGAGCTATCCGATCCACTTGCACGCACTCTCAGCCGCAGAAATCATTTATATTTCAAAGATTTCCAAGCTTTCACTAAAGGACACCTTGAACAGACTGAAGGCTGCCGGCCTCGATTCGATCCCGGGCGCCGGTGCTGAACTGTTGGTGGATGAGGTACGAGACCGGGTGTCGCCGTTGAAGGATACCCCCGCGGAGTGGCTCAACCTGATGCAAACCGCCCACGAGCTCGGGATCCCGAGTACCGCAACGATGATGTACGGCATGGGAGAGACGCTGGCCCAGCGGGTGGAGCACCTCACAAAGGTTCGGGACCTCCAGGACCGGACGGGTGGCTTCACCGCGTTCATCCCCTGGAGCTATCAGCCTAATGGCGACGAACTTCGGGGGTGCGGGGGGACCGGGTATGATTATCTCCGGACCGTCGCCGTGTCACGGATCATGCTGGACAACGTGAAGAACATGCAGGCCTCCTGGTTGACGATGGGCCCGAAGATCGGGCAGCTCTCCTTGCAGTACGGGGTCAACGACTTCGGCAGCACTATCCTTGAGGAAAACGTGGTGACGACTGAGACCACGCGGCATCTGATGACCCTGGATGAGATCAGGCGACATATCGATGATGCGGGCTTCGTCGCGAAGCGCCGGAACACCCGGTATCAGTTGTTAGAGTAACTCCCCCCGCAGACCTCACGCTCGCCTTCTCAATGCGCGAATTCTTGGATGGCTTTCCAGTGGTCGTCGAGCTGCCGGTCGTCTGGGGCGAGATGGATGCGTTCGCACACGTTAACAACGTTGTGTACTTTCGCTACTTCGAAACCGCGCGGATCGTGTACTGTGACAAGATCGGCTTCTTGGAGACGATCAAGGCGAGCGGCGTTGGACCGATTCTCGCCTCGGTGCGCTGCGACTTTCGGAAGCCGCTCACCTTCCCGGACAGGATCTTCGTCGGCGTCATGATCTCTGAGATGAGCGCGGATCGCTTCCTGATGCAGCACCGAATTGTGAGCGAGACGCTGCAGAAGATCGCCGCCGAAGGGGAGAGCCTGATCGTCTCGTACGATTATCGCGAGGGGCGCAAGGCGCCCATCCCCGACGAAGTCCGGAAGAAGATCGAGAAGCTGGAAGGGCGCTCCTTCCCCGTCTCCTGATATCCTAGCCCCCATCATATTGACAAGCCGCCATCCGGCTCACATATTCCTAATGAGGGACCGCATGGGAATGATCTCCCGGATTTCTCTAGGTCAGGGGTTAAGCCTCGGTGACCTTTGGCAGCAACTTCGCCAACTGCTGAAAGGTCGCTATGTCGAGATCTGGACCGATGTGTTTGAAGAGGGCATCTTCTGGGTGGCCGACGAGGCAAAAGCCGCGCTGGAAGAGGTGAAGATCCGTTTCACACTTCTGAATCAGATTCCAGCCGATCGGATCAAGGTCTTCTATGCACCGCATCTTGAAACCGACCCCGCCAGTCTTCCTCACGGACATTCGGTCAAGGCGCGCGTTCTGGCGGGGCACGGGATCGGCGCGGTCCTCTTTTTCATTGGTGATGGGCAGCGGATGCCCCCGGAAGAGCCGACGAACCCCAAGGACGCGCTGTTCTATTTGAGCAAACCAGGCGCGAAGCAATATTGCCTCTGGAGGTTGTTCCGCTCTAAAGAGGATGCCGAGCATTATGTGGTTCAGAAATTCAAAGAGGATGAAGCAGCGAGACAGTGGGCGGCTTCCATCCCTGTATTGGCGTACGGCGAGCTCCTCCAGAGCAGCGATATAGAGGGTCAGGCGTAGGGGGGCCGCAGCGGAGTAGGACGTGACGATGAGCAGGGTTGTACAAAAACTCGATGACTATCGATGGCTACTCCCGCAAGACTATAAACCTGGCATGCGGGTCCCGGGCATTATCTATGCCGACGAGACCCTGATGGAATTGATCATGAAGGATGCCTCCTTGGAGCAGGTGGCGAACGGCGCCACACTTCCGGGGATCGTCAAGGCCTCCTTTGCCATGCCAGATATCCACCAGGGGTACGGTCTTCCGGTAGGCGGGGTGGTAGCGACCGATATCTCGGATGGCGTTGTCTCCCCTGGCGCGGTCGGCTACGACATCAACTGCGGGGTGCGATTGCTCCGAACCGAGCTGACCAAAGAGGAGGTCCAGCCGAAGCTCAAAGACCTGGTCCTCGCCCTCTTCCAGGAGGTCCCAACGGGCGTCGGATCGCGAGGCCGGATCCGATTGAGCAGGAAAGAGATGGAGGGACCGCTACGGAAGGGAGCGGCCTGGGCGGTGGAGCAGGGGTACGGGGAGCCGAAAGACCTCGCGCTCTCGGAGTCGGGAGGATGCCTTGCCGGCGCCGACCCGGATGTCGTGAGCCACAAAGCACTCGAGCGGGGGAGCAGCCAGCTCGGAACGCTTGGCTCCGGCAACCACTTCCTGGAGGTGCAGTCGGTCGCCGAGATCTACGATCCCCAGGCCGCCGAAGTTCTGGGCCTGTTTGAAGGCCAGGTGACGGTACTGATCCACACCGGCTCTCGGGGCCTGGGCCATCAGGTCTGCACAGATTACCTGGTCGAGGCGGAGCGGGCAGTCGTGAAGTACGGGATCGTCCTGCCGGATCGGCAACTGGCGTGTACGCCATGGAACTCGCCCGAGGCAAAGCAGTATTTGGGTGCCATGCGGGCTGCTGCTAACTTTGCGTGGGCGAACCGCCAATGTCTGGCCCACTGGACGAATGAGGTGCTCCTGAAGACGCTCGGCATCTCGCCCAAGACGCTGGGGCTTTCGACGGTGTACGACGTCGCTCATAACATCGTCAAGGTCGAGGAGCACGACGTGGACGGCAAGCGGATGAAGCTGGCGGTCCATCGGAAGGGCGCGACGCGAGCCTTTCCGCCGGGCCACCCGGAGCTGCCTGCGCGCTACCAGGCCATCGGCCAGCCGGTGCTCATCCCTGGCGACATGGGCCGCGCCTCGTTTGTCCTGGTGGGAACGGGCGCCATGGAGCAGACCTTCGGGAGCACCTGCCACGGCGCCGGCAGGGTCATGAGCCGCCACGCGGCCATCAGGGCGGCCAAGGGTCGCAACATTCACCGGGAACTGGAAGACCGAGGGATTATCGTCAAAGCATCCGGCCGGGAGTCCTTGGCCGAGGAGATGCCGGATGCGTACAAGGATGTGACCCAGGTTGTCACCGTGGTCC
>JBGQIR010000181.1:0-4394 GCA_041498535.1 Methylomirabilis sp. (SeqCode) | reverse complement strand
TCGCGGTGATCAGCCCCCGTCGTCCTCGCTCCACCCATCCCCCAGTGGGGCCCTTCCGCTGCGGGCGGCGGGGGCGCCCGCTCACCGCGCCACCCGCTGTGTAGCCAGACATTCGCAGTTCCGTTAATTTCGGATTGGGGTTAAGAGTAGAGGAGCGCCGATGCAGATCGAGAAGAACGCGGACAAGCTGGTCAAGACGCTCAAGGTGCTGATCAAGGATGCACCTGGCTACCTGGGGAAGTTGTGCACCGCCATCGGGAATGCGGGAGGTAGCGTCGGAGAGATCGAAACGGTCAGCCTCGGCCTCACCCATAACACCCGGGACATCTCCGTCTATGTAGACGACGACACGCACCTCCGGGAGATCCTCCGTACAGTCACTCAGCTCGAAGGGATCATCGTCATTGAGGTGGTGGATGAAGTCCTGCGGCGGCACTTGGGTGGGAAGATCGGGGTGAAGAGCCGTTATCCATTGGAGACCATCGCCGATCTCCGCAAGATCTATACGCCTGGGGTGGCATCGGTGTGCCGGCTGATAGAAGCTGATCCAGAAAAGGCATATGAGTACACCTCGATTCCCAATACCGTTGCGATCGTCACGAATGGCACCGCCATCCTCGGTCTCGGCGCGATCGGGCCGGTGGCAGGGATGCCGGTCATGGAAGGGAAGGCGGTCCTCCTGGAGCGGCTGGTGGGGGTCAATGGCGTCCCGATCTTGCTCGATGTGCGAGAGGTGGATGGCTTCGTGGAGGTGGTGAAGGCGATCGCCCCGACGTTCGCGGCAATCAACCTGGAGGATGTGGCCGCCCCCGATTGCTTCGAGATCGAGCGGCGATTGGATGAGGCCCTGGACATCCCCGTCATGCACGACGATCAGCATGGCACGGCGGTAGTGGTCCTGGCCTCGCTCCTGAACGCCTGCCGCCTGGCCAAGATCTCATTGCTTGATCAGACGGTTGGGATCATCGGACTTGGCGCGGCGGGAACGGGGACTTCGAGGCTGCTGATTTCCTACGGCGTCAAGCAGATCCTCGGAAGCGATCTCAAACCAGAGGCGATGAAACGGCTGGAGGACGCAGGCGGCCGGACGGGGACGATGGAGGAGGTGTTGGCAGCCGCCAACATCGTCGTGACCACCACCGGCAGCCCGGGCCTCATCAAACCCGAGATGGTGCGCAAGGGGCAGGTGATCCTGGCCCTGAGCAATCCCAACCCTGAGATCCGCCCGGAGGAGGCCTTGGCCGCCGGCGCCGCATTTGCCACAGATGGCAAGTACGTGAACAATGCTCTCGCCTTTCCAGGACTGTTCCGGGGGGCCCTGAACGCGCGCGCACGGAGGATCGATAACTCCATGAAGATCGCCGCGGCGGAAGCCATCGCGGCCAAGGCGCCCGAGGGTGAGCTGGTGCCTGGGCTGCTTGATATCGAGGTGCATAAGGCCGTGGCTGCGGCAGTCGAGGAGGCGGCATACCGATCGGGCCTCTCCCGCCGACAATGACTGAGTCGGCTCAAGAGGTGGTGGCGGCAGTCTATCGCTCCGCCTCGCCCGAAGAGACGTGCAGGCTAGGGGCGGCGATCGGCAGACACGCCCGAGCGGGAGACCTGATCGCCCTCATTGGCGAGCTGGGTTCAGGAAAGACCGTCCTGGTCCAAGGGCTGGCTCGTGGGCTTGGCGTCGATTCAGCCACATACGTGAGTAGCCCGACATTCATCATCATGCACCGGTATCTCGGCCGGCTCCCCCTCTATCATATCGACTTGTACCGTATTGAGACTCCGGAGGCCTTCGCCACGTTGGGGCTGAATGATTGCCTGGAAGGCGATGGGGTGGCTGCGGTCGAATGGGCCGAGCATGGATGGGGAATGCTTCCAAGGGAACGGCTCACCGTGCGACTGCGGCAGACCGGGTCGGAAGCGCGGGCGATCGAACTCATCCCGGTCGGTGATCGATATCACAGCCTGGTCCGGGAGCTGATGTGTGATGTCGCAGCGGCCCCAGGATTTCTCGCATGATGTGTGTGATGGAGGAGATATCACAATGAGCGATGGTCGTGTCAAGACGGGCTCCGCCACATGGAAGGCCTTCGTGTTGACCCCGGTGCTGTTGCCGTGGCTGCTATTCGCTGCCCCTGACCCCTTGCCCGCCGCGTCTGACCTGTGGATCGAGAATGGATCGACCCCCGCCGCGCCCACCGAACTCCGTCAGCTCAGCGATGCGCTCTCGAAGTTGGTCGAGGGGCTACGCCCATCTGTGGTCCAAGTCGGCATCATCGACAAGCGAGAGCCAGATCGGGAACTTCCGCCTGACCATCCAGATATCCCCGACGGGCGACCACGGGTCGGCTCGGGTTTCATCATTCATCCTGACGGCTATGTCGTCACGAACCAGCATGTCGTGGCGCGCTCAAATCGGGTGGAGGTGGAGCTGTTCGGAGGTGAGAAAGTGGTGGCCACCGTCGTTGGCCGGGACGCGCGGACGGACCTCGCCCTCCTGAAGATCGATCCTCCTCGCCCCTTGACCGCGCTTCCGCTGGGTGATTCGGACGCGCTCAAGGTGGGTGAACTGGTGCTGGCCATAGGGAACCCATTTGGCCTTGACTATTCGGTGACGATGGGCGTTGTGAGCCGGAAAGGGCGGGCCTTTGGCGTCGGCGGGCCCTACGATGAATATATTCAGACCGATGCCGCGATCAACCCGGGCAATAGCGGCGGTCCTCTGCTGAACCTCAGGGGTGAAGTTATAGGGATTAACACCGCGACCATGCCAAATCGCCGAGTGGGGTTTGCCATCCCGATCAACCTGGCAAAGACCCTTCTCCCGGAATTGAAAGAGCTCGGGAAGATCCGGTGGGGGTTCCTCGGGGTCTCCATTCAGGAGTTGACACCGGCTCTCGCCCAGGCCCTGGGTGTGGACGGGAAGAAGGGGGCTCTTGTGAGCAGCGTCCTTCCGGGCCAGCCCGCCGAAGAAGCTGGCCTGAGGCCAGGTGATATCATCGTGGAATTCGACGCCATGACGATCGCGGATGTGCGCGATCTGCAACGGAAGGTGGGGAGGACCCCGATCGGCAAGACCTCGTTGATCAAGGTTCTCCGCAGGGGGAAGGAAGAGGAGTTCTCGATCCGGGTCGGTGAGTATACTGACCGGACGGTGGCTGCTGCTGCCGAGCCGTCGAAAAAGGACCTGGGGCTGACCGTGGAGACGTTGGACCAGGGAAAGGCCAAGGAGTTCAAGCTCAAAGAGGAACGGGGGTTGGTCGTGACTGGGGTCGCCAAGAACGGACCCGCAGCGCACGCTGGACTCCGGCCGGGCGATCTGATCAAGGAGGTAAACCAGCAGCCGGTATCGTCCATCGAAGAGTACCGCCGCTTGCTCGGCGAATCGAGAAAGGGAGACATCGATCTCTTCCTGATCAAGCGAGGCGACTCGGTCTTGTACGTGGCGGTTCGGTCGAAGGGGTAGCTCTGCCGTGACCGCAAGGGGAGGGGCGGTGAATATCGTCGCCATCTCAATGGAGTTGGGCAGCGAGGTGCGCGAGATCGGGAAGCGCGTGGCCGGAGCGCTTGGCTATCGGCTTATCGAGCGGGAGGTGCTCCTGCAGGCCGCTGAGAAATATGCGGTTAAGGAAGAGACGCTGGCGCAGGTGGACGAGCGAACACTGTCCTTCTGGGAGAAGTTCGACGAAGACAAGCGGCGATACCGCATCTTCATCGAATCAGCCTTGCTGTCCTTCGCCAGGGACGGGCGGGTTGTCATCGCCGGTCGTGGCTCGCCGTTGCTCCTGAAGGAGATCGATCATGCCCTCAAGGTCCGCATCGTGGCACCGCTGGAGGTGCGGGTGGAGCGGATCATGGCGCGGGAAGACCTCGACCATCGCGCTGCCACCTTGCGGGTCAAAGCGCACGACAAGGAGCAGGCCACGCGAAGCGAGTATTTTTTCAGCGTGGACTGGGCGCGGCCCGAGCATTACGATCTGGTTGTGAATACGGGTCGAGGGTCACTGGAGGCGGCGGCAGACCTGATTGTCTACGCAGCACGGATGCCCCTCTATCAGCTAACCGAGGCGTCGCTTCAGAAGATCCGAGACCTGAGCCTGGCCTGCGAGGTTGAAGCGGCCCTCGCAGCCGACCCGGCGGTGGGCAACCTGCATGTCGAGGTGTCCGCGAGTTCCGGCATCGTGACACTGAAGGGAGTGGTCTTCAGTCCGGCGACGATGGCGGCGGCGGCGGCCGTGGCCAAGTGGGTGGAGGGGGTGGTCTCGGTCAATTGCGAGGTGGTTGAGGTGCCGAGAATCTATCCGGGGCCGATGATGTAGGGACACGATGCGCGGTGCGAGGTACCGGGTGCGAGGTGCGAGGTGCGAGGTGCAGGGTGAGGGGCTCTTTGATGTATGGCC
>JBGQIR010000180.1:0-4414 GCA_041498535.1 Methylomirabilis sp. (SeqCode) | reverse complement strand
GAATCCCATTTCTGGCCGACCGGGACCCCGGAAATTTCTTGCAGATGCGGTTGACTTGCGCCCCGGCTCCCGGCGGAGGTTGCTGGCTTATACGTGTTGAGATGGAACGGGAAGTCCTTCTCTTCACCGATGAACCGGGGCGGCTCGTAATGGGGAAGGAAGGCCCGGTCCCCCCGCGCGGCCACTCCCAGCTTCTTGAGCAGGTCGTCCACCGGCTTTCCGGCCGCCACGCGCTCCAGGGTTCGCCGCAAATGCTGGGAGTAGAACTCGAACTTCCCGGAAGCGGTCTTGAAGAGTCCGTGACCGCCGCTGAAGTGGTAGGCCGGTTCCCACCATCCGCCGCGCTCGACAAGCGCCTGCCAGAACTCGTCGAAGGACTTGTACGTGGGGAGCCGCCACCCCCGCTCCCCCAACGCTTTGATCTGAACTTCCTCGAAGGGAGGGCTGAAGAGGGTGCCTCCAGCACCATGGAAGATCGCCTTCGCGGCCTCCTTCAGGAGTCCCTCGAAGTCGTCCCAGGGGAAGGCTGCGGCAACTTTCCCGCCCAACGCCTTTGTGATCCCCAGGATCACGTCCCCGGTGTGTCTCGTATCGTAAAGTGGTTTGACCACCGGCCGCCTGATTCCCAGAACGGGAGATTTCATCACCGGAAGGACCGGATCGTCCTGCCACCGCTCCAGGTAGGTGTGGTCAGGAAGGATCAGGTCGGCCTGCGCGGTGCTCTCATCCATGAAAGGAGAGAAGCTCACGATAAAAGGGACCTTCTCGAAGGCTTTTGCGAACCCCACCGCTTCAGGAGCGGAATAGATCGGGTTGGTGTAATAGAGGAAGAGGGCGCCGATCGGGTACGGGTCCCCCAGGAGGATGCTTCGGGGAACTTGTGAGAACACATGGGGGGCGACGGGGAACAGGGCGGTGCCGGCATGATCGATCCGACGCATCGACCGCCCCTTCCTGGCAATGAAATCGCCCTCCACGGGTGGCCATGATGTGAAGGGGACCTCCGGCGGCAGCACGACGCCCCCGGGGACATCGATGCTGCCGACCAGAGCATTCAGGCAGTGGATCGCCATTCGGGTATAGAGACCATTGGTGTGCATGCTCGCCCCGTGCTCGGCGATGGCCACCGCGGGTTTCTCCTTGGCGAACCCCTTGGCTAACCTGATGATCGTCTCGACCGGCACACCGGTGATCGCGGAGACCTCGTCAAGCCGATAGCTCTTCAGGACCACAGACTTGAAGCCAAGATGAGACGTCCCGTCCCCGTCCCGCCAATCCTCGAATCCGAACGTCTCCTCCTCGACGAACTTTCTATCGTACAGGCCTTCCCGAACGATCACGTGCGCGAGCCCGAGGGCCAGGGCCCCATCGGTCCCTGGATTGATGGGAATCCACTGATCAGCCTTCGCCGCTGTCATAGAAAGGCGTGGCTCCACCTGGACGATTTTCGCTTTCGCCCCTGGCCGTTCCTGTCTCAGATACCCATACGTCCGATGGGCCAGAACAGGCGACCAGCCGGTTTCCAGCAGGCTGTACCCGAAAGAGAGGATGAAGTTTGAGTGCTCGAGATCGTAGCCAACCTGGGTGTCGATGCCCTGAGTGAGCAGGACAGCCTTTGCGGTGCCATCACAGCTATTCCGGACGTAATTGGGAGAGCCATACGCCTCCAGAAATCTGGCCAGTAGCCTATCCATGAGGCCGCGGGGCTGCCCGGCCAGGACTGCCACGGTGTGGGGTTCGCCGCGTCCCCTGATCTCTGTCAGCTTCGCGGCCACAGTCTGGATCGCTTCGTCCCAACTCAGGCTCTGCCATTTCGACGAACCCCTGCCGCCGATCCGCTTCATCGGCCCTTTGATCCGGTCCGGATCGTACAGGACTTGCAGACCCGCCTGACCCACGGCGCACAGCCGACCGCGGTTAATCGGATGAAACGGGAGGCCATCGATTTTAATCGCCCTGCCATCGATGACCCGGACGTTGATGCCGCAGCCGCCCGGACACTGCTGGCAGACAGAGGCAATCCATCTCTCGGGGCCCGGTGGCCACGGCGCTTCGGCCTCATCGCTCTCGATCAGCTTCTTAAGGACGCACCCGGACAGAGCCATTCCCGCAAAGGCCGCTGTCGAGAACTTCAGGAAATCCCGACGGTCAAGTTCCATCTCAATTGTCCATGATCTTGCGGAGAAAGCCTGCTCCCTGGCTCACCGATGACAGCCGTTGCAGTCGGTGTTGACCTTTTCCTTCCGATGGCACGAGACGCACCAGTCCATCTCGATCGGTTGCGCGGGCCTCCGCGGAGGAACATCGCTCGCTTCGATCTCGCCATGGCACGTCTTGCACTCGAGCTTCGCCAGGACGACATGGCGCCTGTGGGAGAAGAAGGAGTGACCGGGAACCCGGTAGAGTCTGACCCAACGGATCTCTGCCTTCTTCTCGGCATACTGGACAAGCTTCGCCTCTTCCTTCACGTCCTCGGGCTCCTTGGATTGGGTCCCCTCGTGACAGTCGAGGCAATCCGCAAGTCTCGGCAGCCCAGCGGAAGCATGTTTTTCATAATACGGGTGGCAGGCGCTGCACTTGGCCTCCGTGGCGTGGGCCTTGTGGCTAAACCGCAAGGGCTGCCCTGCCGCCCTGGAGCTGAAGACATAGATGCCGGCGATGACGATGAGGAAGAGGGCGGCTACCAATGCAAGCCCAAGCCTTTTCACCAAGAGTTCCCTCCCCTATCACCACTCCCGGCCGCCGCGGATGGAGAAGTCGAGCATCCGGCCGTCCGGAGCAACGGTCCAGGCAAAAGTGCCGGAGCCACCGGGACGATCGCCTCATACAACACACCCCGATCGAGCGGGCTCAGAGATCATCCGCCGACCCGAATCCTGGTTGGTACAGGAGAGCACAGCAGAGCAATGGATATGCCAAGAGCGGTGGGGGGGAGCAGCGGGCAAATGGCAGGAGGCGAAAGAATGACTAGTTTTCAAACATATAGCGATCAGGGCACTGGATCAAAGAGGTGTGCCGAATGACTTCGATCAATTCGCCCAATGAGGCATTCTTTCCCCAGTCATTTTGCCTCCTATCTCTCTAGAGTACAATGAAAACAATGAGCTTGGGGGTGGGGCATCCGCTCCCCGCCTCCTCCCTAGACTGCCCAGTCTGAAGCGCTTTGGCGCCGGTTATCAGCAATGCCTAGGGCTACTTCTTCCGCCTAGACCGGCTCTTACCCTCAAGGATATCCCCAACCCAGGTGAAGGCCGGGACTGTGGTGGGTAGTCCGAGGGTGGGGGTACCCAACAGCATGGCGTGCGGGATCTCCGCAGGGGAGGCGCCTGCCTCAAGGGCCTTCTTGACGTGGAAAAGGAGGCGCTACGCCCAGGAAATTGGCGCATCCGTTACTCAGGAGAGGAAGGCTCCTGAGATGTGCTTCTGGCGAGTGCACCGCTAACCGGAGGGATTGGGAAGGCACTGAGGAATGCGGAGTACGAAAGGGCCACAGCGGCAAAGAACCCGCCTGTGATGAGCAGTTCGATCCATCCCAAGGGAAGCCCAGCCTGGTGCCAAAGGGATGGCACCACTAGAATGTATCGCTCGATCAACATCCCAACAAGAATCACGAGGGCAATCGGGAGAAGGGTCCGCGGGTTCTCCTTCACTCGACGGCTGAGGAGGAGCAGGAACGGAATGATAAAGCTCACGATGAGGATGGTCCAGGTAAGCGGCGCCCACGGCATCTCGTAGCCCCTGAGGATAAGGTACGCTGTCTCCTCCGGCAGGTTGCCGTACCAGATCACTACAAACTGGGACCAGAAAAAGTCCCCGGTCACCAGGCAGAACCCAAAGAGGAGTGTGCCGAGATCGTGGAACTGTTTCCTTCCGATCTGCTCTTCCAGCCCTAGCCGCCTTCGGGCCAGAACCGCGAGGATCGCAACTGCGGCCAGTCCGAGGTAAAAGCTGCTCACGAAGAAGTACGCCCCAAAGAGGGTGCTGTACCAGCGGGGATCGAGGGCCATCACCAGGTCGAACCCGATGAGCGAAAAGACCATAGCATAAGTGAACAGGAAGACCGGCAACAGGATGGCGAGGACTCGTTGGCTTCGCCTCCGTTCTTCCTCAAGTCCGCGCCAGCCTCGCGTGAACAGGGCCGAGATCCTTGGCAGAGGATCCCCTCTGTGTGTAACCGA
Organism: Methylomirabilis sp. (SeqCode); assembly: GCA_041498535.1. GTDB lineage: Bacteria > Methylomirabilota > Methylomirabilia > Methylomirabilales > Methylomirabilaceae > Methylomirabilis. Next base: position 236 of record JBGQIR010000180.1, on the reverse strand, counting down.
TCTCCCGAGGTCTGACCGCAGCGAGTAGTACAGGGACGCCAAGCCGAGACCATACAGGATCGACAGGCCAATGCCATCCCGGGCGAAGAGAAACGGGGTGTTGAGCCAGGCCTGCTTTTCCGGGATCGGCTGAGTGACCCAAGGGAAAAGGACCTGCCGTCCCGCTAGAAGGAGGAAGAACAGCAGGAAGGACACCGGCAGGAAGGCGCCCAGCCCCTGCGCAAGGCGCTTGACCG
>JBGQIR010000179.1:0-4421 GCA_041498535.1 Methylomirabilis sp. (SeqCode) | reverse complement strand
CAGTATACGGTTAGCGTGGGGGTTCCGACCTTCCTGGTGCGCGGCGATGTCTATTTCTGGGGCTCGCTGATGGCCGCCTGTTTCATCGCCAGCGTTCCCATCGCCATCCTATATAATTTCTTCGTCGATCGATTCATCGCCGGCTTCACAGTCGGAGCGATCAAATGATAGAGCGGGAGCGGGCATCCGGCGGTGTGGCCTATGCGATGGGCTCTCTCGCGGATCGCCTCTCTTCAGATTGCTCCCACAGAATGATGTCCCACCGTCTCCACCTGGCCTCGACGCTCACCTGATCGAACCCACGGCATTATCCTCTTTCAGAGACTCAGGCGAACCCTTCCTGTGATATCTTGTGGTATCGTGGGGTTTGTCCTGATACGCTCCTTGTGGCTCGTTCAACAGGCGAAGCCCGGGAGCGAGAGCGCCTGAAGTTCAATGATCCGATAGGAGGAAGTGAATGGTCGGAAAAGACCGGCTTCAGGAACTCCTGGATTTCGCCGTAGAGGCAGCCCGGCAGGCTGGGAAGATCACTCTAGAATACTTCCAGACCGCTCTCAGGCTGGAGCGAAAGCCGGACCGGAGCTTCGTGACGGAGGCCGACCGCAAGGCCGAGGAGAGGCTCCGTGCGCTGATCCGGCAAGCCTATCCGGACCATGGCATTCTCGGAGAGGAGTTCGGGGAAGAGCCGAGCAAGTCCGGCTGGACCTGGATCATTGACCCTCTTGATGGCACCGCTTCCTTCATCCACGGCGTGCCGCTCTTCGGCGTCTTGCTCGGACTGGAAACAAATGGGGAGGTCGTCGTGGGGGTGGCGAATTTTCCGTCGTTGGGCGAGCTGGTCTCGGCCGCCAAGGGAATGGGCTGCTTGTGGAACGGACGCCGGACCGCTGTCTCCATTGTGGAGGACCTCGAGGAGGCGTTGCTTCTCTACACCGACAGCGCCAGCTTTGCACCCCATGGGCGCGAGGAAGCCTTCCGCCGTCTGCTCGCGACCACCCAGATGAACCGGAGCTGGGGCGATTGTTACGGACACATTCTGGTCGCGACAGGGCGCGCGGAGGTGATGCTCGATCCGGTGATGGAGGTCTGGGATTGCGCCGCTCTGCTCCCGATCCTGCAGGAAGCAGGCGGGACCTTTACGGATTGGGGAGGACGGCCGAGTATTCGTGGCAGGAACGCCATCTCAACCAATGGAAAACTATTCGAGCAGGTGATGCGGATTGTCACCGCGAGCGATTAATAGCGGACCCGTCAGGATCCAGAGGCCGAACGTGCGAAACCAAAACGGGCGCCCCGCGTGGATCCGGAAGCGCCCGTTGGAATTCGGCAGCAGGCCGTTATCGCTCCTGGTACTTACCCCGTTCTTTCTCCATCGCCTCCTTGCCAGCCTGGTAGGCGGCGCTCAGGATAGACTTCTTCTCATCAAAGATCTCTTTGCCTTCCTCGAGCACATCTTCAACCCGATCCCTCACATCATCCGCGAGATTGACAGACCGATCCCTCAGATCTGTCGCCAGCCCTCGGAGGCGAGCGCGGGTTTGTGTGCCTCCCTCCGGGGCAAACAGCAAGGCCAGACTCGCGCCAAGCGCCCCGCCAAGGAGAAACGCCAGCGCGAGGGAAGCCGGTGCACATCCCCGTTCTTCGCTCATGTCCGTCACCTCCTTCCTAGCAGCCGTACTATCAGAGTCCGAAGGCCAACCCGAAGGCCGGCCACAACGGCAGCCCCGGTGATCAGCTTCGGAAAGACGATATGCCGGATCAATTGATTCGCGTACCGGACCGTCTGCCCCGTCTCGGCGATCGCCTCAAGCGTCCCGCTTACTTTCTCGATCCCACCTGTCACTTGTTCGGAGGCACGATTGAGGTTCCGGATGACCTCCTTCAAATCGATCAGGAGGGGTCGCAATTCGAGCTCGACAACCCTCAGGAAGTCCTCTGCCTGCCTGGCGGTTCGCCGGAGCTGCATGAAGGCAGGCACCATCCCGAGTACCAGGAGGAGGAACAGCACCACGAGCGACCAAAGAGCGAGTGGGACCGATAGCATCGCGCATCCTCACGGAGGGTTGAGCAGAATAGAGTAACACTGTAGCAAAGCCGCCACACGACGTCAAGGGGAAGATGCACCCGCACAAGGGGGGTAGGATGAAGCCACTGGATGGGATTCGGGTCGTCGATCTCTCGAGGATACTCGCCGGGCCGTACTGTTCGATGTTGCTTGGCGACATGGGGGCCGAGATCATCAAGATCGAGAGCCCTGATCATGGTGACGATACTCGAGGCTGGGGCCCACCCTTCATCGACGGGGAGAGCGCGTATTTTCTCAGCATTAACCGGAACAAGAAGAGCCTCACGCTCAATCTGAAGGCGGGGCAGGGGAAGGACATCCTGACGCGCCTGATCGGTCTCTCCGATGTTCTCATCGAGAACTTCCGCCCCGGAACGCTTGGGCGGCTGGGCTTCGGTTACGAGCAGGTCCGGGCCATGAACCCCCGAATGGTCTATGCCTCGATCTCCGGGTTCGGACAGACCGGGCCGTTGGCCGGCAGGCCCGGGTACGATCTGATCGCGCAGGGTGAAGGGGGGGTCATGAGCGTGACCGGCTTTCCCGATGGCCCGCCCACGAAGGCTGGAACGCCGATCGCCGACATCGCCGCGGGGATCTTTGCCGCCCAGGGGATCCTGCTGGCACTCTATGCCCGGGAGCGGACCGGACGGGGCCAACTGGTGGATGTCTCGATGCTGGACGGGCAGGTTGCCCTCCTGACCTTTCAGGCCGGCATCTACTTCGCCACCGGCGAGTCTCCCGGACGCATGGGAAACCAGCACCCAACGATCGTGCCGTACGAGACCTTTCGCTCCAAGGACGGCTACATCAACCTTGCGATAGGCAATACCAATCTGTGGCGCACGTTCTGTAAGGCGATCGCGCGGGAGGAGCTCTCCGCCGACCCTCGGTTCGGCACAGAGTCGTCTCGGGTCGAGAACCGGAATGCCTTAAAGCCGATCATGGACGCAATCGTGGCAGAACGGACCACCCGGCAATGGCTGGAGTTGCTAGAGAAAGCGGGCGTCCCGGCAGGCTCCGTCAACTCGGTCGCCGAGATCTGCGAGCACCCGCAAATTCAGGCGCGCGAGATGGTGGTCGAGGTTCCGCACCAGACACTCGGCTCCATCAAGGTGAGCGGCGTTCCGATCAAGTTATCGGACACACCAGGCGCAGTCTCAACAGCGCCACCACTGCTCGGCCAGCATACAGCAGAGATCCTGAAGGGCCTGCTGGGGTACAGCCTGAAAGAGGTCGAGGAGCTACGGAAGGCGGGTGTCGTGTGAAGGCGAGGTAAAAGGCGAGTCACACCGCCGAGGGGTGGAGCATCTCCTCCTCTTCCCAGGAGTCCAGTGGGTCGCTCTCATCCCACTTATATTGAAGCTGGACAAGCGTTCCCGGGGTTGTGGCGGTCTTCAGAACGTGGAGGGCATCGAGGATGATCTTCGTTTGCCCTTCGGGGTCGAACGGCATGCCCGCCTGGTGACCGAGGGGGAAGTTGACGAAGACAGCGCGGGGCGGCCTGACGGATGAGGTGATGTCAAGCGCCGAGGAGAGCGAGATGGTCGGGATACCCGCCTCCTCGATGGCGCGGGCGAGCAGTCCCACGGACTGGTGGCACAGTTGTCAAACCGGGACCAGGAAGGCGGCATCGACGTTCAGCTCCCGCAGCCGCCCGATGAGATGGGGGGCCATCTCCTTCTGGAGCTTCGTCCGCGTGAAAATCCGTCCCATGAAGGTAACGGCGGGCGACGCCAACTCGCCGATGATCCCATCTGCCTCCAACTCCCTGAACCGCTCGAGCGGAAAAATCGTGTTGAGGTCTTTCACGTTGGTGGCGTTCTTGGAGTAGTGGGAAATTCGCAGGTCGGCGAGGTCCACCTCTTTCGGGATCTCTCGAAAGCTCAGGTCATTCTTCACGTTCTCGAACGGTTGCTGCGTCCGGTGGTAAATCCCCCCGGAGCTGATCAGCCCGATCCGGCAGGCCCGGACCGGCTTCACCATCGGGGTCCAGGGGCTCGTGACGTTAACCGTCCACTGGTAGGGCGGATCGTCCGGGAACATCCTCCGGACCTGCTCGATGTAGGCAACCGGCGCCATGCCGTTTTCCTCTCTATGCCTTTGAAAGGATCAGTTCGCCGCGAGATGCATCAACCCTGACAGTGTCGCCCTCCACGAACTCCCGTTCCAGTAGCCGGCGGGCCAGCGGATCCTGCAACAGCCGCTGAATAGTCCGCTTGAGCGGCCGCGCGCCGAAGACCGGATCGTACCCCTCCTTTGCCAGGAACTCCTTGGCCTTGTCGGTGACCTCGAGACTGAGCTTCTTCTCGGCCAGCCTCTTCTCCAGGCGCTTGAGCTGAATCTCCACAATCTGCTT
>JBGQIR010000178.1:0-4452 GCA_041498535.1 Methylomirabilis sp. (SeqCode) | reverse complement strand
CGCGCCGACTATAGCGAAAACGGCGCGATACTGTCAAGGTGAAACGCGGCCGATCACGGCGAGAATATGGTCATTGCGAGGGAGCGAAGTGACCGACCCCGAGCGCCACCAGCTCTTCTTGGCCACCACGGCCTTGGCCGCGCCGATCCCGAAGAGCGCGGCGCCGGAAAGGATGAAGGCGGCCCAGAGAGCTGTGTATTGCGTGAAGATCATGTAGGGCAGGAGAGGGATCGCGGCGCCCAGAGCGAACCACACTCCAATGACGAGGGCCGATGCGACCGGAGCTTGAGGGTTCACGCTTCCCAGTCCGAGGACCTTTTCTTGGAAGGTCTTCAGCAGGCTCTCCTCCTCGTCGTGGAACAGCTTCACGATCCGGTAGGTCTTCTCACGGTTGAGCCCTTCTTGGGTCATTGCCTCGAGCAGCTCCTCGCTTGCAAGGTACGGCTCCCTCACGAACCGTTGTCGTTCTTCCTCGATCTCGCGCTGGTAGACCTCGACCTCGGCCTTGCCGGACAGGTAGGCCCCTGCCGCCATCCGGATCGATCACGAAGGGGGCCCGGAGGGCTCGACCCTCTCGCTCGTCCAGGGCTCCGTACGCCCCGCAGACGGCTTTGTCCTGATCGCTCAGTAACGGATAGTCGATCCCTCCCAGCTCATTGGCCCACGCCATGTGAGTGTCAGGTGGATCGACGCTCACGCCGAACACCTCACAGCCGCAGGCCCTGAAATCCGCGTGGAGCTTCTGGAACCCCGTCACCTCGGTGGGGCAAATAAAGGAGAAGTCGGCCGGATAGAAAAAGAGAACCACCCACCGGCTACGGTAATCTTGTAGCCGGTACCGCCCGACCTTTCCCTTGCAGACCCCGGTCAGGTCCAGCTCCGGTGCTGCCATTCCGATGGTGAGCATCTGCTACTCGCTTTCTCGCCCTGCACGTCGCAGGGTGCGCTCATACCTACCACACTCTCGATCCAGGATCAATTCCGTTTCGCGGGTCTGCTCAGCGAGGGGTGAGGTCGAGGAGAATCAGGCCAGGTGGCGGCCGACGCTTCTGATCAGGGGATCGATCTGGAACGGGCCGAGCGAGTGCTGCGTGGCGAGGGACTCCGCCGTGAGGGCGAGACCTTGGTGCCAGAGGTCCAGGAGGAAGGGACCGGTCCGGTCGTTACGGTACCACTCCTCATCGAACCGCTCGTAGAGCTGCTCCCTTAGCTGGGCCTCGAGGATCCAGGCCCGCAGGTACCGGGCGACATAGAATGCCGGGTCCACGTCGTAGAGGTATAGCGCCGGGGGGAACTCGGCTGCGGTCGCCCGCGAGACCAGGCCCCGGTATGCCTCGGCCGCCTGGGCTGGGGACCGGCCGTCGTAGAGGCCGCGTTCGTAGACGAGCTTGGCGGCGTACCGCCGAAGCAGGTAGAGCTTGTGCAGGGCCACTACTCGCAGGAAATCCTGCTCCCGCGGGATTCCGAGGACCCGTCGTACAAACCCGGGTTCCAGCAGAAGGCCCTCCAGCAAGAAGGCAAACGCTTCTGTCAGAGACGCGTCGCCCAACCTGCGGAACTCCACAGGGAGCGCGGGGTCGGTGTTGGCGAAGTGGAGCGCATGTCCCAACTCGTGGAGATACGCGGATGCGTCGCCCCACCCCCCGCCGGGCCGAACCACCAGGATCACCCTCTTGGGAACCTCGATCGGCGCGACGAAGGCGCGGGATGTTTTTGCCTGCCGCACTTCGGCGTCGATCTGGATCCGGCCGGCCGCCCTGGGGTCAATTCGCATTTTGTGCGCGGCCGTCTCGACTGCGGCGGCGACTCCCTGAGGGGGCAACAGGCGATCGTACTCCGGTGCCCGGAAGAGGCGGGCCATGTCGTGACGCTTGGCCTCGGACAGCGGAACGCCGAGCGTCCGCTTCAGCATCCACTTCAGGACGTCGGCGTACATCTCCTGGGTCCGGGCAAGCAGCGTGTGGATCAATGTCTCGAGGTCATCGAGGTGAATCCCGGAGAGCTCCTCCCAGAGAGTGGGGTAGCTGACCCCGCCGAGGCGTGTAACGGCTTCCTGGAGACGAGCCAATCGTTCCTGCAGCAAGGGGTTCAGGCGGTCGATGGCCTGGGCGCGGGCCTGCTCGAGTCGTGAGCGCCGGGCTCGGTCGGCCTCGTCTCGGATGGCGGCCAGGGCGCCTCGCAGGGGGATCGTCCTCTCCTCGACCGACACGAAGGCAGTGGCCTCTTCTCTCAAGAAGCGGTCGGTCACGTCCTGGACCTTCGCCTCCAGGCAGGCATGGGTCAGGAACTCAAGCAACAGGCGCGGTCCATTCGCCGCCCCATCATCGCCCATTGCCGCCCGCAGCTCTTCGAGCCGGGTGGGGTGGAAAAGGTGCTCGTGCTGTTGGTAGATTACGGCGAGCTGGCTCTCGGATTTGAGACCAGCCTGCTGCAGGTACTCTTCCTCCGCCAGTTGCCGCAAGAACGCTTCTATTTCTTGGCGGAGCGCATCAAGGTCCACGCGCTATTCCTCCGCCTCGAATCCTTCGCCAGCCGCTTCTTCCTCCATGCCCCCTTCCATCATCTCGTCGAAGTCTTCGCCCACATCCTCGCCCAGCTCTTTGCCCATCCGTTTGGCCCAGCGGGCGACGCTTTTTGGATCGTTCTCGTCCAGGTCGCCGAATGTGCTCGGGTCGGCCATGCTTTCGAAGCGGGCCTCCTCGGACTTGACCACGGCGAAGCGGGAGAGGAGACGCGTGAGCTCCCGACTCCCGCAGCGGGAACAGACCGGGGTGGGGGGGTTCTTGATATTTCGGATCAGCAAGCTCACTCGCTTCTTGCAACTGTTACACAGGTACTCATAGATCGGCATCGCGCACCTCTTATCTGTCAGGTCTCAGCACTATAGAGCGCTGACAGCTCTGTCGCAATCCGTCGCAGCTCCGTGCGAAGCGCCACCGGCTCTAAGACCTCGATGGCCGGACCGAAGGAGAGGAGCCAGCCCAGGAGTTCTCGCACTCCGGAGACGTGGCTCGTGAGCAGCAAGACCCCACCCTCCTTCTGCTCGATCTGCAACCCGTAGGGGAGGTCGCCATGAGGAGCGAGGGCGGACAGTGGGGGACGGAGTCTCAGCTTGACCCGAAGAGCGGTCGCTAGTAGAGCGCTCACCTTGCTGCTCCGGGCATGTCGTGAGCGGCCGCCTCTCCGTCCGGACAAGGTGGCCCCCTTGATCTGCTCGAGTCGGATCGTCAAGCTTCGGCGCCTGACGGCATCGTCGCCCAACAGCAGCCACCCATTCTCGCGAAGGCTCAGGTGGTGGGGGACCAGTTCTATCGAGCGGGGCCGGCTCCTCTCGCTCCTGGCATACAGGATCGTAAGTCTCCGACCCGTCGCCACCGCCTCTTGGACAAGCGAAAGGATCTGGGCGACGTCGGCAGAGGGCGACGGAAGCCCGAGTAGCGCTAACGGCATCTGCCCCTCGAGTATGGGCGATGCGGGGGCGAGTCGAAGGGCCAGCTTGGACTGGGCGCTCACCAGGGCTTGAGCCATCGGGCCCTCCTGCTGGGTGGCGCGGCTGGCTGCGACCCGAAGCGCTAGGGCCTCCTCGCTCGTCAGGTGGAGCGTGGGCAAGAAGGTCGGGGAAGGCAGTCGGTAACCGTCCTCGAAGTAGACCGGCTGCCCGAGTGTGTGCAGCATGTGCAGATCGCGAAAGATGCTTCGTTCCGAAACCCGGCAGCGCGCGGCCAGATCGGCAGGCCGCATCCCTGGAGAGGTTTTCAGAAGGGAAAGGATCAACTGGAGGCGCTCAGCTCTTGACATGGAGGGTGCAATCTCCTCCTCGTGTAAGCTGTTATCAGATCAGTCCGTGCCTGTCAAGAGGAGACGGCTTTGTCCTTGACCGCGACGTGGGGTTGTGGTATCTGAGGACCGAGAGGGGGAATCCACCGGTGCGATGTCCACAATGCGGCTATGTGAGCTTCGATCAATTGGCGGCATGCAAGAAGTGCGGGGCCGATCTTCGTGAGGTGAAGCGCCGCCGCGGAATTCCGACACTCACTGCAGCCCCCGTTGGTTCGCCACGGCCACCAACCCCGCTGTCGGTTCGGCCAAGCGAACCCGAGCCGCCGCAGAAGCAGGAAGATCAAGCACAGGATGTCGATGCATTCTTCGCCGGCCTCCTCCAATCATCGCGCCCGCCGCACACATCCGAGCAAGAGCCACAGGAAGACGCGAACTTCAGTCTTCCGCTCGGCACGCTTCCGCCGTTCGAGCCCTCGCCAGACGCCGTAGCCCCACCCGTCACCGAGTGGACCGACGACTCACGGCCTGTCAGGGCAGCCGCCCTTCCCAAGGCCGGGCTCTGGATACGACTTGCCGCGTGGATCGTCGACCTCCCCTTTCTTTTTCGTACCAGCATCCTAGTAGCTCTTCTGGCTTCTGCGACGGTGTTGCTTGGAGGGTGGTTAGGTGGTG
>JBGQIR010000177.1:0-4473 GCA_041498535.1 Methylomirabilis sp. (SeqCode) | reverse complement strand
GATGGCACCCTCTTCGAGGGGGTATCCTTCGGCGCAGAGGGAGAGGCCGTCGGCGAGGTGATCTTCAACACCAGCATGACGGGGTACCAGGAGGTGCTCACCGACCCATCGTACAAGGGGCAGATGGTCGTGATGACCTATCCACTGATCGGCAACTACGGGATCAATCCCGAGGACGTCGAGTCGAAGGCGCCGGCGGTGGAAGGGTTCATTGTGAAGGAGGCCAGCGCCTGCCCGAGCAACTGGCGGAGCACACAAAATCTCGACAGCTACCTGAAAGACCATGGGGTGGTGGGGATCCAGGGGATCGACACCCGTGCCCTGACGAGGCATCTCCGGGATTACGGCGCGATGGAAGGAGTGATCTCGACGAGAGACCTCGAACCCGATAGTCTTGTAGCCAAGGCGAAGGCCTCGCCAGGCCTCATCGGCCGGGATTTGGTGAGAGAGGTTGCCTGCACCTCGCCCTACGCCTGGACGGAGGGAACCTGGCAATTGGGAAAGGGCTATGTAGACAGTGCCAAGTGCCAGGTGCCAAGTGCCAAGTCAGAACACCAGCTTAGTCTCTTCACGGAACCCGGAACTCGGGACTCGGAGCCTTTCAAGGTGGTGGCCTACGACTGTGGGATCAAGTGGAATATCCTGCGGAAGCTGGTGGGGGCGGGGTGCGACGTGACCGTTGTCCCGGCCGAGACATCTGCCGCCAGGGTCCTGGGCATGGCCCCGGATGGCATCTTCCTCAGCAACGGCCCGGGTGACCCGGAGGGGGTGCCGTACCTCGTCGATAATGTCCGAAAGCTGATCGGAACCAAACCGATCTTCGGCATCTGCCTTGGACATCAGATCCTGGGCCTCGCTTTTGGGGGCCAAACCTTCAAGCTCAAGTTTGGCCACCATGGCGGCAACCAACCCGTCAAAGACCTGACAACCGGGAAGGTCGAGATCACCACGCAGAACCACGGCTTTGCCGTGGACATTGCCTCCATCCCTGACAAAAACGTCGAGCTCACACACATCAACCTCAATGACCGGACCGTAGAGGGGATGCGACATACGCGCCTCCCGATCTTCTCGGTGCAGTATCATCCGGAAGCTTCCCCCGGCCCCCACGACGCCAGCTACCTGTTTCAGCGCTTCGTGGACCTGATGGCAAGCGAACGGCGTAAAACTGGCGCTCCGGTCAAGAGGACGAGATAAGTCATAGATGAAGGACCAGGTTGGGCTCATCATTCATCAAGAACAGGAAAAATACCTGGAAGGGCTGTTGCCAAAGCGGGACCCGCTGCTGCGGGAGATGGAGCGTTTTGCCCATGAGCACGGCGTTCCGATCGCCGATGCCGAGGTTGCGACATTTTTGGAGATCACGGTCCGGGCAATTGGCGCGAGGCGGATCCTCGAGGTGGGGACCGCCATCGGCTATGCTGACATCTTCATGGCCCGCGCCATGTCGCCGGACGGCAAGGTCGTCACGATCGACACGAGCGATGAGATGATCGGGAAGGCAAGGGGATACGTGAAGCGCGCAGGCCTGGAGGATCGGGTCGAGTTTCACAAAGGTCCCGCCCTGACCGTCATCCCGACGCTCGATGGGCCGTTTGACCTGGTCTATCTTGACGCGGTGAAGGAGGAGTACCGGGCTTACCTCGATCTTGCGCTGCCCTTGACCAGGGTGGGCGGGGTCTTCGTCTGCGACAATGTGCTCTGGAAGGGGCAGGTGGCGAGCGGGAGGCTGCTGGCGGATCACTACCGACGATCAACCGAGGCGCTGAGGGACTTCAACGACTACTTCGTCCACCATCCGCACCTTCTGGCCCAGATCCTCCCGGTGGGCGATGGCCTGGCCTACGGAGTGAAGGTAAACTAGGTGCCTAAGCGAACTGACATCGAGAGAATCCTCATCATCGGGTCGGGCCCCATTGTCATCGGCCAGGCGTGCGAGTTCGACTACTCGGGGACCCAGGCGTGCAAGGCGCTTCGGGAGGAAGGATACCAGGTGATCCTGGTCAACTCGAATCCCGCCACGATCATGACCGACCCGGACATGGCGGACCGGACGTATCTGGAGCCGCTGACGGTTCCGATCCTGGAGCAGATCATCGCCCGGGAAAAGCCCCATGCGCTGCTCCCCACTCTCGGGGGGCAGACGGGCCTGAACCTCGCCGTTGCACTGGCCGAGCAGGGAGTCCTGGAGCGCCACGGAGTTGAGCTGATTGGCGCCAAGCTGGCGGCTATTAAGAAGGCCGAAGATCGCGACCTCTTCAAGCAGGCGATGCAGAAGATCGGACTAGAGGTGCCGGAGAGCGGATACGCCCGCTCCCTCGAAGAGGCTCGCTCCGTCGTCGAGCGGGTCGGCTACCCGGCGATCATCCGTCCCTCATTCACGCTCGGAGGCACCGGAGGCAACATCGCCTACAACCGGGATGAATTCGACGAACATGTCCAGTGGGGCCTCAACATCAGCCCGGTCCATCAGGTCCTTGTCGAGGCGTCCGTCATCGGCTGGAAGGAGTTCGAGCTGGAGGTGATGCGCGATCTCAAGGATAACGTCGTCATCATCTGCTCCATCGAGAATTTCGATCCGATGGGGATCCATACCGGCGACTCGATCACCGTGGCCCCGGCGCAGACATTGTCCGACAAAGAGTATCAACTGATGCGGGACGCGGCGATTGCCATCATCCGTGAGATCGGCGTCGAGACCGGCGGCAGCAACATCCAGTTCGCCGTGGACCCGAAGAATGGTCGGATGGTTGCGATTGAGATGAACCCAAGGGTCTCTCGATCCTCTGCCTTAGCCAGCAAGGCCACGGGGTTCCCCATCGCGAAGATCGCCGCCAAGCTGGCCGTCGGCTATACGCTGGACGAGATCAGCAACGATATCACGAAGGAGACGACGGCCTGCTTCGAGCCAACCATCGATTACTGCGTCGTGAAGTTCCCTCGATTCTCGTTCGAGAAGTTTCCGGGCGCGGACGAGACCTTGACGACCCAGATGAAATCGGTCGGGGAAGCGATGGCGATCGGCCGCACTTTCAAGGAAGCCTTGCAGAAGGCGATCCGGTCCCTCGAAATCGAAGCGTATGGCCTGGAGAGCCGGATTTTCAGGCGAGGCAAGGGTCGAGAGAACGGCGGTGGCCGTGGAGAGGTGAGCGAGGCCGACCAAAAGCTGGTCCGAGAGCGGCTCCGCATCCCCAACTGGGAGCGGGTCTTCTACATTGCCGACGCCTTCCGGCTGGGGATGACCGTGAAAGAGGTCGAGGGACTGACGGCGATTGATCCCTGGTTCCTGGCGAACATCAAAGAGATCGTGCAGTTCGAAGACCGCCTGATTGGCTTCGGCCAGGTCCGTGGCGGGCCGTCTCTTCTGCTCCGTCTCTTGACCGCTTCAGCGATGCGTGAGGCCAAGGCGCTGGGGTTTTCAGACCGCCGGCTCGCTCAGCTCGTTGGCTCCCAGGAACTGACCATCCGGGATGCCAGGAAGCGGATGGGGATCGAGGCCACCTTCAAAATGGTGGATACCTGCGGCGCCGAGTTCGTGGCCCACACCCCCTACCTTTACTCGACCTATGAACAGGAGTGCGAGGCCAACCCCACTACTCGGAGGAAGATCATGATCCTGGGCTCCGGCCCGAATCGGATCGGCCAGGGGATCGAGTTCGATTACTGTTGCGTCCACGCGGCCTTCGCTCTGAAGGAGATCGGCTACGAGACGATCATGGTCAACTGCAACCCGGAGACGGTTTCCACTGACTACGATACCTCGGACCGCCTCTACTTCGAGCCGCTCTGTCTGGAGGATGTTCTGAACATCGTGGAACGGGAACAACCCGTCGGCGTGATCGTCCAGTTCGGCGGGCAGACCCCTCTGAAGTTGGCCATCCCTCTCGAGCGGGCGGGTGTGAAGATCCTTGGGACCCCGCCTGACGCTATCGACCGGGCCGAGGACCGGGAGCGGTTCAAGCAACTGCTGCAGCATCTTGCCCTGAATCAACCGCCCAACGGAACCGCCGTCTCGGTGAGCGAGGCGCTGAGGATCGCGGGGCAGATCGGGTATCCGGTCCTGGTTCGGCCTTCCTACGTCCTCGGCGGCCGTGCGATGGAAATCGTCTATGACGACGCGAGCCTCCAGGACTACATGGTGCGGGCGGTTCAGGCCTCGCCGGAACATCCGGTCCTTGTGGACAAGTTCCTGGAAGACGCCATCGAAATGGATGTGGATGCCCTTTGCGATGGCCAGGAAGTCGTGATCGGCGGGATCATGGAGCATATCGAGGAGGCAGGCATCCACTCGGGGGACTCGGCCTGTTCCCTTCCCCCCAGGTCGGTGCCGAAGCCGTTACTCGATGAGATCCGGTTGCAGACAAAGGCCATGGCCCTGGAGCTCGGGGTGGTCGGCCTGATCAACGTCCAGTTCGCAATCAAGGAGGACGTCGTCTATGTCATGGAGGTCAATCCCCGTGCCTCCCGGACGGT
>JBGQIR010000176.1:0-4563 GCA_041498535.1 Methylomirabilis sp. (SeqCode) | reverse complement strand
CGAGCACTGCGATAGCCTGGGATTTATCTATCAGGGCCGGATCACCGCCCAGGGAAGCCGTGACGAGATCAAAGCCAATGCCCTGAAGGGAGGGGTGCTGGAGATCGCCTGCCAGCCGATGCGGGAGGCCACCCAGCTCCTTGAACAGCTCCCCGGCGTGGCGGAGGTAGTCCGGTTCGGGAACACGATCCACGTCGTGACGGAGGACGGTGGCCCGTCCCCCGCAGAAGTCGAGGCCCGCCTGACCGCCGAAGGGCTCAAGGTTCACCGGGTCGAGGTGACGACCCCCTCGATCGAGGATATCTTTGTCTCCTTCGTGGGCCTCTCCGACCGGCGCCTCCTCCGGGCGCAACTGCGGCGAATGCGTGAAGGGGCACTATGAAATCGCGCCTGCTGGGCATGATGCGAAAAGAGTTCATCCAGATGTGGCGCGACCGAATCACCATGGCCTTCATGCTCTTCATGCCAATGATGATGCTCAGCATCATCGGGTGGGCCATCAATACCGACGTCAAGCACATGCCGACCGCCGTCTTCGATCAGTCTCAGACCCCGGAGAGCCGCGATCTCCTGCACGCTTTTTCGAACTCCCAATATTTCAATCTCAACTTCTACGTGAACAGCTATGATCAGGTCACACGCCTCATCGACAGTGGCCGGGCCAAAGTGGGCATCATCTTCCCGCCCGACTATGCCCGCCTGCTCAAGCAGCAGCGCGCCACCCAGGTTCAGGTGATCGTTGACGCCTCGGATCCGCTGGTGGCGACCTCGGCCGTCAACGCCGCCAACGCGATCGGTCAGGTTGGCTCCCTCAAGATCGCATCCGAGACGCTGCAACGGAGCGCCGGTCGGGTGCCGCCAATCGCCCCGCTGGATGTCCGGGTGCGGGCGTGGTACAACCCCGATATGATCAGCGCCATCTTCATCATCCCCGGCCTGCTGGGCGCCATCTTGATGCAGACCACGATTACGATCATCGCCATGGTGGTGGTGCGGGAGCGGGAGCGTGGGACGCTCGAGGCGTTGATCGTGAGCCCCCTCCGCCGCTGGGAGCTGATGATCGGGAAGATCGTCCCGAATGTCCTGATGGCTTATGCCCAGATGACATTCGCTCTCGCTTTCGGCGTCTGGTTGTTCGACATCCCGGTGCGTGGGAGCCTGCCCCTCCTTTACTTTCTTTCCCTGTTCTTCATCATGGGAACCTTGGGTCTCGGCATCCTGTTATCCACCATCGCCAAGACCCAGCAGCAGGCGATGCAGATGTCGTATTTCATCTTCATCCCGTCGATCTATCTGTCCGGGGTCCTGTTCCCGATCGAGGGGATGCCGCCCGTGGCTAAGACCCTGGCCTACATGATCCCCTTGACCTATTACCTTCAGATCCTCCGGGGGATCATCCTGAAGGGAATCGGGATCTCCTACCTTTGGACCCAGCTTCTGGTCCTCACGGCCATCGGGACCGTCCTGATCACGACCAGCATTCTACGCTTCCGCAAGAAACTCGGCTGAGCGCTGATGGTGGACAGGGCTGGGGGAGCGCATTACAATGATGACAGCGCAATGATGCTCGGTTCGCAGCCTCTCATGGACGGAGAGCAGCTCACGTGGCGACGCCCGTAAGGATCATCGAATATTCCGACTACCTCTGACCCTGGTGCTATCCCGCGGCGGTTCGGCTGCGAAAGGTCCAAGAGCGGTTCGGTGACCGTGTCACGATCGATCGGCGCAGTTTCCCACTGCGACCCGAGCCGGATCCGACTGTCACGTTCAAGGGGACGTACAGGGAGGCGGCCTGGCAACGAGCGGCCTCGATGTCTGCGCCGGATGGGGTCAGGTTCACGATGTGGGCGCGCGACGATTATCCCACCTGGAGCCTTCCCGCACTCGAGGCAGCGAAGTGCGTCGCTCTACAGGGGGACGACGCCTTCGAGCGAGTTCACCTCCTCCTCTTCGAGGCTTTCTTCAGTAAGGGGATTAACATCGGCACACGAGAAGAGGTCATCGAGGTTGTCCGAGGCGCCGGCGTGGAAATGAACCGCTTCCTCAAGGATTATGAAGCCGGGACAGCGCGGTCTAAGGTTATGCAGGAATATGAGGAGGCGCTCACGAACTATCAGGTGAACTCCGTCCCAACCGTCATCTTCGACGGCAATCAGCGGGTCATCGGCGCCACCCCGCTGGAGGAATATCTCAAAATCCTGGCCGCGCTGGGGGTCTCGTAGCGGCGACCCGGCGGGTCGCCCTTTGGTGGTGCAAGATGCGCGGGGCTGGTCGTGACCGCGGCCTACATGGAGGGGCGACGTGAAACACGACCCCAGCGAACACCATTGGCGTTCCATGCGGCTTCGTGGGTATGACTATTCACAGAATGGGGCCTATTTTGTCACGGTGTGCGTGCAGAATCGTGAATGCATATTTGACCAAGTGGTCAACAGCAAGATGATGTTGAATGAGGCGGGACAGATGGTCGAAGAAGAAAGGCTGAAAACACCTGCCGTCCGACCCCAAGTGGAATTGGATGAATTTGTGGTGATGCCCAATCATTTCCATGAGATTATCATGATCCGGAATGGACCCAGCATCGTAGGGGCGACCCGGCGGGTCGCCCCTACAACATGAAAACGCCCCACGTACATCTGGGGCGTGTCAGGCAAAGGTAGGTGAGAAGAGATGCCGGATCGAGGGAGGCTTGAACAGGCAGAGTTCTACTTCACGGAAGGATACCGGCTTCAGATGAATGGCGATCTGGAAGGCGCCATCGCAGCCTACAAGCGCTCCATCGAGCTGTACCCGACGGCCGAGGCCCACACCTTCCTTGGTTGGGCGTACAGCTTCCAAGGACGAATCGATGAAGCGATCAAGGAGTGTGAAACGGCGATCCAGATCGATCCGGAGTTCGGCAATCCGTATAACGACATCGGGGTCTACCTGATCGAGAAGGGGGAATACGATGAGGCGATCCCGTGGCTCCAGAAGGCCATGGGGGCCAAACGGTACGAGCCTCGCCACTACCCTCACATGAATATGGGGCGGGTGTTGGTGCGGAAGGGAAAGTACCAGGAGGCACTCCGACAGTTAAAGAAGGCTCTGGCCATCGAGCCGAACTATGCCGCGGCCCGCATCGAGATGCACAGACTCCTGGGCATGTTGAATTAGCCACCTCCGAGCGTGGCGAGGCTCGCATCGCATGCTGTCGAAATGGTCAATGCTCTTCTCCTTGCTGGCGCTTGCGGCAGTGACCACCATACTCGAAAACCGCGCGCTTCCCGAGGGATCTCCATCCCCCGAACGACACGTCTCATCCACCAATAGAGCCCGACAGTACTTCACCCCAGAGGAGCTGGCAAGGGGACGGGCCTACGCGGGCGGGCGCCGCATCCTGTATTTCCTGAAGCTGGGGCTGACGTTTGGCCTGTTCGCGCTTCTCTCCCTGCCACCGATCTCCGCCAGAATTCGCGATCTCAGCGTCTCAATCGCCGGGGGACGGGTGTGGCCGACGATTGTGGTGTTCGGGCTCCTTCTGGGGCTTGTGTACTTCGCGGCCAGCTTCCCGTTGAACCTCTACAGTGATTTCCTCCGCGAGCGCGCCTTCGGCCTCTCCACTCAGACGCCCGGCTCGTGGGCCTGGGATTATTCGAAAGCCGCTATCATCGGTACCGGGATCATGCTCCCGCTGCTGGTCCTCCTCTACTCTCTGATCCGATGGAATCCAACGCGCTGGTATATGCCGGCCTGGGCTGTCGCCGTGGTCGTGATGGCCCTGATGGCCGAGCTATCACCGGTCCTCTTCGATCCGCTCTTTCACACCTTCCGGCCGGTGCAGGACCCAGGACTGGCGGAGCGAATTCGCAGATTGACCGACCGGGCGGGCCTGCGTGTCGGGCAGATCCTCGAGATGGATGCCAGCCGCCAGACAAAGAAGACGAATGCCTACTTCACGGGCCTTGGCCGAACCAGGCGCGTGGTGCTGTACGATACGCTGATCGCGACCTCCACCCCTGAGGAGGTGGAGCTTGTTTTGGCCCATGAACTGGGCCACTGGAGGCGGAATCATATCTGGAAGGGAATGGCCCTGGGTGCGGCATCGATGCTGGCAGCTCTCTGGCTGATCGCTCGCTTTCTGAACGCCGCGGCCGACTCCGGACGCTTCGGCTTTATTCATCCGGCAGACGTGGTGTCGCTGCCACTGCTGCTGCTTTCCTTCCTCGCTCTGAGCACTGTCACCATGCCGATCCAGGCAGCGATCTCCCGCGCCTTCGAACGAGAGGCCGATCGCGAATCGCTCCGCCTCACCGACAACCCCGATGCCTTCATCGCCTCCGAGGTCACACTTGCCCGGACGAATTTCTCGGATATCGAGCCACCGAGGGTGATCGTCTGGCTCCTATACACTCACCCTCCGGTGTTGGAGCGGATCGGCATGGCCGAGGCCTACCGGACAAGGGAGATGCGTTGATGGGACAGGTCAAAGCGGTCTTCTGCCCCCGGTGTGGCCGGACCAGTACGCCAGCACGCTACCAGGAAAGCTGCGAGTCGTGCGGCAGTGTTCTGGAGGTGGCCATG
>JBGQIR010000175.1:0-4593 GCA_041498535.1 Methylomirabilis sp. (SeqCode) | reverse complement strand
GGGGGTGACCAGAGCATCGAGGAGCTCGTCGCTACCGTAAAAGACGGCCTGCTGATCGGCCGGATCTGGTACACCTACCCAATCAACGGGCTGCGGGCCGGAGACTTCACCTGCACGGTGGTCGGCGACTCTTACATCATCAAGGACGGACGGATCGCCGCGCCGCTGAAGCCGAACACTGTGCGGATCAGCGATAATATCCACAATATCCTGTCCAACATCGTCGGGATCGGCAAGGACGTGAAGGGGACGCTGGTGTGGGCGGCTGATGAGGTGATCTACGCGCCGGAGATCGCCGTTCGGGGGGTCACGATCGACGAGATCGCCGGCTTCATGGACCAACTCTGAGGCCCATGAGGAAGGAACGCCATTTCGCTGAATAGAAACATTGTCCGGGTCCGCGGCGACTCTCGGGTGGGCGGCCACAAGTCACCCGCCTAGCGGTGACACAGTCGTCATGCGACAGAAGCCGAAACTCGAATGAACCTTGAAGGAAGGGAGAAGTCATGAAGCGAGGCAAAGCGGCACGACGGTTGATGTGGGCGGCTATCGGAGCAGTGTTCCTTTTGGGAACCACCCATTCGGCGATGGCGGAGATCTGCCTTTCGCCCTACGTCAAACAGCGGACCGGACAGGAGAAGTACCTCTATGTCTGGTCGGTTGACGCCGACGCCAAGGACAACGACTTCATGGCCGTCATCGACGTGAACATGACTTCGCCAACCTACGGCAAGATCCTGACCACCATCGATGTCGGGTCGAAGGGGAACGAACCGCACAACATGGGCCTCACTGACGATCGCACCAGGATCTGGGCCGGCACCCTGTTCAGCAACAAGATCTTCATCTTCGACGTCGCGAGCGATCCGGCGCGACCCAAGATCGTCAAGGTCCTGGACGACCTCGGCAAGATGACCGGGATGATGAGCCCTCACACCCACTACGCCCTCCCCGGGCGAATGTTGATCAGCTTCCTGTCCAAGGCCGACGGCGGTCTGCCAGGCGGGATGGCGGAATTCACGAACGACGGGCAACTTATCCGCACGATCCAACACCCCGACTCGGCCCCCTATGCCTACGACCTAGCGATCAAACCGGACCTGAACCTCATGGTGACCTCCAGCTTTACCGCCTACAGGAATTACTCAAAGCCCCTCAGCCAATGGAACATGAAGGATGGCGGCAACACGCTGCTCGTCTGGGATTTCAAGGAACGGAAGCTCCTCCAGACCCTTCAGACCGGGCCGGTGCCACTGGAGGTCCGGTGGTCGCTGAAGCCAAAGGCGGCCTACGGTTTCACCAATGTCGCCCTGGACGATAGTCTCTGGATGTTCAAGCGGACAAACGGGAAGTTCGTCGCCAAGAAGGCAGCCGACCTGGGAAAGGGATGTTTTCCGGCCGATCTACGGCAGTCGCCCGACGATAAGTACCTCTACGTGAGCTGCTTCCTGAAGAACGAGATACAGGTCTGGGACGTGAGCAAACCAGAGAAGATCAGGCTCCATGACACCTTAGTGCCAGGGGTTCAGCCCAATATGATGCACGTCACCAGCGATGGGAAGCGGATGTACATCAGCAACTCGCTGCTCAGCACCATGGACCAGGCGGACCGATTCTGGGTTCGCCTCGCCCACATCGGGCCGGACGGCAGGGTCAAGATGGACCCGTTCTTCAATGTGAGCTTCATGGACTTCCCAAGTGGCCCCGCCCGCGCTCATGACATGCTCCTCTATTAGCGAGCTGAAGATAGCGGTGAGCGGCTCGGGGGACGTACTCGACCCCCACAAGGAGTTCTCCTGGAGGCGCTAAGACTGCCCGCGAGGCGGGGCGGGTCGAGCCCGCGAAGCTGATTCTTGCTGAGGGGGACAACATCCAGCGGGTTGCCCAGCGGGTGCTGGGGCCTTGCTCAAGCTGGCTTGCCGAACTGGCGGTAAAGAAACTCTTCCTGTAGTGGGGTCAGGCCGAACTCTCGGCTCGCCTGGTCGATGAGTTCTGAACGCGCAGCGCTCGGTTCCTCCTTCAGACGATCGCTCATCCATTCAATCGCACGTTTTAACGCCGCATCCTCGATGGTCATACCCCGCGCATCCTCCTTTGAGCTGTGAGCTCCAAACACACTCGCTTCACTGCGCCTTACACCGCTCGCCTCTTGGCGGGCCTCCCGAAAAGAGGTACACATCCCGCGCGCTATCAGGACCCCTTCGCTGCCGATCCCAACCCCTCCGATTCCTGCTTCAGCCGCATCTTCTTGACGAGGGCTTCGTACGACTGCGCATGAATGATCTTATTGAACTGAGTCCGGTAATTCCCGACGATACTGACATCGTCGATCACCACATCATAGGCGGCCCAGGTGCCCTCTCGCCGAAAGAGAGCGAAGTCCACGAACGTCGGGTCATCCCGCTTCGAGAGAAACTTGGTCTTCACCGCGGCGACCTGTCCATCGACCGACTCTGAGAGATAGACGACTCGCTGGTCGGCGAGGTGATCGACTACTAGCCGTGTGTAGGATTCCACAAACAGGTCGCCGAACAGCTCAACGAAGTCCTTGCGTTCCTGTTCCGACCGCTTCGCCCAGTGGCTACTCAGCGATCGCCGTGCCATCTCGCCGACGTCGAACCACTGGAAGATCATCTCCTTGACCTTCGCCTTGCGTTCATCCTCCTTCGCCGGCCCCTTGAGTGCTGGGTCCTTCACGACGGCGGTGATCCGATCCAGCTCGCCCTTGGCCCGATCGGTCGTCTCTCCTGCCTGGACGGACGCTGCGAGGGCCAGCCACGCAACCACGATCACGCAACTCATCAATCCCTTTCGCGAAGACAGCCTATCTCGACGTGTCATGTCACAGGTCTCCCTCGGATGTGCTGTTGGTGATTCCCGCGGTCCTTGATGGCCGCCTGGCGGCG
The DNA here is from genome assembly GCA_041498535.1 of Methylomirabilis sp. (SeqCode). GTDB lineage: Bacteria > Methylomirabilota > Methylomirabilia > Methylomirabilales > Methylomirabilaceae > Methylomirabilis. The sequence goes on along the minus strand of JBGQIR010000175.1, from coordinate 1,687 downwards.
AGCGTCAGGAGCGCAGGCAGAAGGGTCAGGGAGACGGCCAGGACACTCCCCGTTCCAAGCGTCACCAGGAGGCCGATGCTGAACGCCCCCCGGTGATGCGCGATCATCAGGCTCCCGAAGCCGACCATTGTGGTCAGCGAAGAGAGGGTCACACCCTTTCCTAGGCTTCTGGGAAGCACGACGGACTCGGCCTCCTCGCGGTAGCGGTGGACGATCAGCAGGCCGTTCTCCACCCCGGGCGCCACGATCAGCGGCACGATGATCAGGTTGGCCAGGTTAAACTTCAGTTGAAAGAGCTGCATCAGCCCGGCGGTTCAGACGGCGCCAACCAGCAGCGGGACCTTTGCCAAGAGAAAATACCGCAGGTCCCGGAAGTTCAAGAGGAACAGAATGGCGACCCCCATCAGGGCGTAGATCCCGACCTGCTGGTACCCCCTTTTCATCGCCGCGATGACTTCGTGCCCCTCGACCGGGTCGCCGATGGCGTCCGGGTCCACCCTCCTCAAGTCGGCGACGAAGGCGGCCTGGGAGGTGAGCTCCCACGGGCTGTGGCGTGGGAAGACGCGTAGCAAATACGAGCCATCCCGCCCAACGAACTGCTTTTTAAGGTCGCGCGGAAGGTCCGCCATCCCGACCGGCCCAGACGTTACCGCCCTGACCAGCAGCGCAAGCTTGTCATGGAAATCACCAAACAGTTCGCCCTGATACCTGGAGAGTGACCGACGGATCTCATCACGGTCGTGTTGCGTGAGGCGCATCTGGAACTTCTCGATTTGACTTCTCACCTGTCCCATTAACTCAAGAGGTGGCGTGTCCTCCCGATTCCACTTCTCAGCGTCATCGGGCGTGAGCATCTTTGCCTTGATCCGGCTCAACGTGTCGAGGAGTGCGTCGAGGTCAACCGGCGCCAGGGGGGCCGTCTTCAGGCTTGCTCCATCCAGGAGGGGCCTGAGGTCGCGGAGAAGCGGAAGTTTGCGCTCTTGGTCTTCCGGCATGACTGTAGCGATGCTCTCCACCTTGCTGATAGAGGGAAGGGCCTCGAGGGCGAGAGTTTTTTCTCTGACCTCATCCAGGGTCCTCGCCAAGATGACCCCGTATGAGGTGGAGCGTTCGGAATTCTTAATGATCCTCAGCTCCCAGGTCACCGACTCTGTCCCTTCGGCTTGCAAGCGCAGGATGTTGCCGTCGAATCCCACTCTGCTCAGCGCATACAGGGCGAAAACAGTGGCGAGCCCGGAGAGCGCCAGGACAGTGCGCGGCCGGCGGTAGCAGGCTTCCAGGAAGGCTGGAGGTCGGAGCGATAGCGACGGTGACACGACGACCACGACAGCCCTCCGTCTGTCCCATAACAAGAGCAGCGGCGGGAGGACCACGAAGGTCGAGACCAGCGTGAGCAACAGGCCGCTCCCCGTGACAAAGCCTAGCTCGCGTAAGGCGCTGATCCTCGTGAGCATGAGAGTGAAGAGAGCCACGGCCGTTGTCACGGCGGCATGCAGGATCCCGGGACCTGCGCCCTCGAAGGCGCGCTCCAACGACTCGCGAATGGAATGGCCGTGACCCAGCTCCTCTTCGTACCTGGCCAAAAGATGGATCCCATAGTCCATCCCGATTCCGATCAACATCGGCGCCAGCACCACCGAGAGCATGTTCAGGTGGCCGACCGTGATGGCGGCGAACCCGAAGGCCC
>JBGQIR010000174.1:0-4612 GCA_041498535.1 Methylomirabilis sp. (SeqCode) | reverse complement strand
TAACCTCCTCGTAATATGGTGTTGAGATTGACTCAGCTACCATACCAGTCAAAGCGACGAAAGGAGCGTGACCGATGAGGTGGAGTTACGTACATAGGTGGATGGTCTTTGGCGTGCTGGGCGTTGCAGCCCTGAGCGCCTTGGTGAGTCTTCCCTCGATAACCGGCGAAGTTTCGGCCGAGATGCTAATCAACGGGGCCGGCGCGACCTTCCCGTATCCCCTCTACTCAAAGTGGTTCAGTGAATACGCAAAAGTCGATCCCTCAGCCCGCTTCAACTACCAGTCGATCGGCAGCGGCGGCGGAATCCGGCAGGTCAAGGCCGGGACCGTGGACTTCGGGGCAAGCGACGCGGTGCTCAGCGATGAAGATCTCAAGCAAATGCCGCGTGAGCTACTCCACATTCCAACCGTGGCAGGCGCAGTGGTGATCACGTATAACCTCCCCGGGGTCGGAAAGGGACTGAAACTGACCCCTGATGCATTAGCCGAAGTCTACCTCGGGCAGGTCACAAGGTGGAACGACGCCAAAATCGCCTCTCTCAATCCGAATATGAATGTGCCGGCTCAACAGATTCTCGTTGTGCATCGGTCAGACGGGAGCGGGACCACCAACATTTTTACGACCTACTTGAACGCCATCAGTAACACCTGGGCTACCAAGGTTGGCAAGGGCACGTCAGTCAACTGGCCGGTCGGCCTTGGCGGTAAGGGAAATGAAGGCGTAGCGGGTCAAGTCAAGCAGACGCCCGGAGCCATCGGCTATGTGGAACTCGCATACGCTGAACAGAACAAGCTTCCATATGCCCTGCTGAAGAATCGTGCTGGTCGGTTCGTCGAGCCCTCCCTCGAGGCCACTTCGGCAGCGGTGGCTGGCGCTATTGGCGAATTAGTGAAGGACGTGCGGGTCCCGATCGTCAACTCGCCTGCCGAGCGCGCCTATCCCATTGCGGGGCTCACATATCTGCTCGTGTACAAAGCTCAGGATGATCAAAAGAAAGCAGCATCGCTGGCGAAATTCTTCTGGTGGGCCATTCACGACGGCCAAAAGTATGCGCCGGAGCTACTGTATGCCCCCCTGCCTCCTCAAGTGGTGAAGGTGATAGAATCAACGATCAAACAGATCACGTTCCAAGGCAAACCCGTCCTGGCAGCAAACTGACAGCCACTCGTCCCTCAATGAGTAGCTTTGATGCCCCTCCTACTCCTGCTGTCCTTCCGGGAGTGGTCGGGACCAACGTCGCCGACCGATTGTTCAAGGGAACAACGCTCCTCTTTGCCCTCAGCGTCGTGGCCATCATGGTGCTCATGGCGGGGGCGATGCTTCGAACCGCGCTTCCGGCCATCAGGGCGTTCGGCTGGCATTTCCCCTTCACGTCCACTTGGGATCCCGTGGCCGAGCGGTTCGGTGCCCTGCCCTTCATCTATGGAACCCTGGTCTCTTCGCTCCTTGCCCTGTCGATCGCCGTCCCGTTGAGCCTGGGGGGAGCGATCTTCCTGGTCGAGCTGGCCCCGCACTGGCTGGCGCAGCCCATTGCCTTTCTGATTGACTTGCTGGCCTCCATCCCGAGTGTGGTGTATGGCCTGTGGGGGATCTTCGTCCTCGCCCCCTGGCTGCGGACCACGGTTCAGCCGATCTTGGCTGCGCTTTTCGGGTTTCTGCCCCTCTTCCAGGGCCCGGCCTATGGCGTCGGGATGCTGGCTGCCGGGATGATCCTTGCTATCATGGTCATCCCATTCATCTCGGGAGTGTCACGAGAGGTCTTGATGGCCGTCCCCAACTCCCAGCGGGAGGCAGCACTGGCATTAGGGGCCACCAAGTGGGAGGCGATCCGGACCGCTGTGCTCCCCTACAGCCGCTCCGGGATCATTGGGGCTATCATTCTGGGCTTGGGGCGAGCCCTTGGGGAGACGATGGCTGTCACCATGGTCATCGGGAACCGGCCGGAGATCGCTCTCTCACTCTTCGCGCCCGGCTACACCATGGCCAGCGTCATTGCGAACGAGTTCGCCGAGGCCACGTCCGACTTCCACCTAGCGGCGTTGATCGAAATCGGGTTACTCCTGTTCGGCGTAACGATCCTCGTAAATGGCCTCGCCAAACTCTTAGTCTGGAGCGTCGCTGGCAATGGGGCAGCGACGGTGCGAGAGTGACATTCGACCGGTATCAGCGGCGAAAGAGAGTCAACGTCCTGGTTTCGGCGTTGGCATTCCTCTGCGCGACAATGACAATCATCCCGCTCCTGATGATCTTGGGTCACCTCCTCGCCCAAGGGGCGAAAGCCGTGAACCTGGATTTCTTCACGCAGCTTCCAAAGCCGGTCGGCGAAGTCGGTGGCGGGATGGCCAACGCCATCGTGGGAACGCTTATCCTCATCGGGCTGGCCTGCCTCGTCGGGCTCCCGATCGGGATCATCGGTGGGATCTACCTGGCTGAGTTCGGCAACAACAAGACCGGCTGGCTCGTCCGGTTCATGAGCGATGTCCTGAACGGCACCCCGTCCATCGTCATTGGGATCTTCGCCTACACGGTTGTCGTCCTCCCGATGAAGCGCTTCTCCGCACTCGCTGGCGGGTGTGCGCTGGGGATCATCATGATCCCGACGGTGATCCGGGCCACAGAAGAATTGGTGAAGCTCGTGCCAACCTCGGTCCGAGAGGCAGGCTTGGCCCTGGGCATCCCGCAATGGAAGGTGATCCTCCGGATCGTTGTCCCATCGGCCAAGGCGGGGATCGTGACAGGAGTGCTGCTGGCTATCGCCAGGATCGGCGGGGAAACGGCGCCACTTCTGTTCACGGCCTTTGGGAACCAGTTCTGGCAGCAGCGGCTCGATCAACCGATCGCGTCCCTGCCGGTGCAGATCTTCACGTACGCGATCTCCCCGTTCGAGGACTAACACCGACAGGCTTGGGCCGGCGCCTTGGTATTAGTCGCGATGATCCTCATCACCAGCGTCCTGACTCGGGTTGTCACCAAGGGCCAGGACCGCTCGATGAGGTGAGGGAACGATATGCTCACAGGTCTGGCTGTGGAGAAGCTGAGTGCGTGGTTCGGCCAGAAGCAGGTCTTGAATGGGATTAGCATGACGATAGGGCCGAACCTTGTCACCGCCATCATCGGCCCATCGGGATGCGGAAAATCGACTTTGATTCGCTGCCTGAACCGGCTGCACGAGACCGTGCCGGGCGCCAGACAGAGTGGCCGGGTGCTCCTGGACGGCCAGGATATCTCTCAAATGGACCCGGTCCAGGTTCGGCGGACCATCGGGATGGTATTTCAGAAACCCAATCCGTTCCCGTCAATGTCAATTTATGATAACGTGGCCGCAGGCCTTCGCCTGAATGGGGTCCGCAAGCGGTACCGGCTGGACGAATACGTCGAGAAGAGCTTGAGGATGGGGGCCCTCTGGGAGGAGGTGGCCGATCGACTGGACAAGCCGGGAATCAGCCTCTCGGGCGGGCAGCAGCAACGCCTGTGCATTGCCAGAGCAATCGCCATCGAGCCCCAGGTATTGCTGATGGACGAGCCCTGCTCGGCGCTGGATCCTGTTTCCACCGGAAAGATCGAAGAGCTCATCCAGGAGTTGAAAAAGGCCCTTACCATCGTCATCGTGACCCATAACATGCAGCAGGCCGCGAGGGTTTCCGACTATACCGGGTTCCTCCTCCTTGGTGAGCTGATCGAGTTCGACGGGACGCCGAAGCTCTTTACGAATCCGCGAGACAAACGAACAGAGGACTACATCACGGGCCGGTTCGGCTAGGACGGGAAGATGAAGACGATACCGCGGCACTTCGACGAGCAATTACAAGAACTGAGGGAGCGCATCCTGGCCATGGGGAGCCTAGCCGAGACGATGATCATCAAGAGCGCCAAGGCGCTGGTCGAGCGGAGCGAGGGGCTGGTGCAGCAGGTCTTCGCCCATGAGGAGGAGATGGACCAGCGCTGCATCGAGACCGACGAGCGCTGCTTCACCCTCCTGGCCTTGCACCAGCCAATGGCCAGCGACCTCCGCTTCATCGCAGCGGCCATCAAGATCAACAGCGACATCGAGCGGATCGGCGACCTGGCGGTCAACATTGCGCAGGCGGCCACGTTTCTCATCACGCAGCCCACCGTGAAGCCTCTTATCGATATCCCCCGTATGGCCCAACTCTGTCAAGAGATGGTGAAGAAAAGCCTGGATGCCTTCGTGGCCCGGGATGCGGAGTTGGCAAGGCTCGTCATCGAGTCGGACGACGCAATCGATCTGCTGCGGGACCAGGTCTTCAGGGAGCTGCTCACCTACATGATGACCGACCCGACGACCGTTCCCAGGGCGCTTGATCTGATCCTGGTCTCCCGCTACCTCGAGCGGATCGGCGATCACGCCACCAACATCGCAGAGGATGTTGTGTACATCGTTCGAGGAGAAGATGTCCGGGAGCGAGGGGACAAGGAGTTCCGAAAAGGCTTGAGGCGTCCCAGCGAGGAGCCGGTGCCCGTTGACGCTGCTCGCCACGTTGGCACGATCGCTGGAAGGCTGGGGCCGGAGGAGCGGGAGTTTCTGGGCCTCATTCAATCTGCTGCGGACAATCTCCTTCAAGCCGCCAAGGCCCTCCAGGCCATGTTTG
>JBGQIR010000173.1:0-4614 GCA_041498535.1 Methylomirabilis sp. (SeqCode) | reverse complement strand
TTCGATGGCGGCGACCGCTTCAGCCTTGTTGCCTCGCTCGGCAAGCATCACGATCTGCTGCCGAGCGGAGCCCTCGATCATCGCCTTCCCGGTCAGAGGGTCGAAGAACTTCGCGACCTCTCGCAATGTTCGATTTAACTCCACCGGATCGTCGAGTCGGGCCTTGGCCTCATTCAGGAGCCTAACCACGACCAATTCGTCGATCTTCTTTTTTCTCGGCACTGCCCACCCTACGCCATGGTGCGCCCCGCTTCTTCGCCACAGGATCGGGGCGCATTAAGCGGTATCAATGATAGCCACGCCCCATCGCTGCCAAATCCAAATGGGGCGTAATGAGTACCTCAACCTCCGGGATAAGGCCGAAGAATTCCTTATTGTCTACCACCTTGAGGTAGCGGCGACACACGTCACACACCTCAAGCTTGCACTGCAGATGATTCTCGATGATGAACGTCTGCAGACGGTTGTGATCCTTGTTATCGCAAAAATGGCAGGCGAGGCGCCGGGCAGGCCAGGCTTAGTCACAGAAACCGCAGTGCAAATACTTGGATGCGGCAAGATCCTCTCCGCGCAGCTCAGCAAACTTGGGCTCTGACCCACACAGGGGACAGATCGCCCTGAGCCATCTCTCATTTTCCACCAGCGTTCCGACAGATTTGGCGCACGCCTGGACGCTGGGGCGGATGCTGGCTACGGCAAGGGTATTCAGTAACTCGGGGTCGAGCGCGAGTCGGTCGGCCACGGCGAACGGATATCCCTCCTCGGCCACCGTGCCTCGAAGAAGGTCCCGAAGGTCGGGCGCTTCAGATTCCAGGGCCGACTCGATCTCCTGGGCAGCCACGTGCACCGAGCCTTCTCGGTCCTGCGCCAGCCGGCAGAGGTTCCGAAAGAGTGCTCCAGCGGAGGCGAGATCGATGTGAAACTCCTCACGCGGAAGCAGCGGCTCGCCGCGTCGTGATCGGTCCAACAAGAGGGCTTCGTCGAACGAACTGTGGTCCACATTCACCGTCGCGTCGTGCTGCTGCTTCACCATCTTCTCGTAAAAGTCGAGCATCTCCGTGAGGTCCGGCTGCCTCGCGCGGGCCTTGTCGAATGCAGCAGCGATCACTTCCCATGCACAATCCTTCAGCATCGATGTGACTCCCGCCCCAGGCCGAACTCGCCAGCGCGAGGGCTAGGCCCCCTTCTCCTCGCACGCGATGGCGGACCGCCAGCTACGTCTCGGGGCTTTCCAGCATTCTCCAGGCAGGCCTGAGTAGCACAATCTTCGAGGCCAGCAGCCTCCCGTCTTCGCCCGTCACACACTCGCTTCGAATGTAGTCGCCCGGCAGCAAGCCATCGAGGGCAAACGGCTCTTCTTCCCCAAGAAGGTGAGTCTCGCTGCCGCAACAAAGTGTGCAGAAGGATTCATCATCCTCCTTCAGCCGCACGTGCCCCTCTTTAAGATCGATACTCGTGACCATGCCCATCACTTGACGGCTGGTTTGCATCCGCTCCCCTCCCATTTCTTCTTATCAGGGGCTAGCCCGCGACCCCCCTGCCTGCGAGCAGGCTCCTCTCTCTCAGCTATTCCTCCCCTCCCCTATCTCCGCCACCTCGCTCCCGGAAGGCGACGATCGCGCCAAGTCCGACCAGGATGGCGGCCCCAGCGCTCAGGCCGGCATCTTTGACGATCGGCTTCTGAGGCAGCTTCGGGTCGGCCGGCAGCCCGTAGACCTCCGGCTTATCCAGAAGGAGGAAGAAGGCATTCAGGCCGCCCAGCGGGCCGTTCAGGTCCTCACCGTAGAGGTTGGCCTCTTTGACCCCCTGCGCATGCAGGTCGGCCAGCCGTTTCTTCGCCTTTTTCGCCAGCTCGTCCCGATACCCGAATTCGATCGACTTGGTGGGACAGGTCTTCGCGCAGGCAGTCTGCATCCCCTCCGAGGTCCGATCGACACAGAAGGTGCATTTGTTCACCCGCCCCGTCCCGTGGTTGAAGGCGACAACGCCGAAGGGACAGGCCGAGACGCAGTACCGGCAGCCGTTGCAGATATCCTGGCTGATGTCCACCGTCCCGAACGGCGTGCGATAGATGGCACCTGTCGGGCACGCCTCCAGGCAGCCGGCCTGGTTGCAGTGCTTGCAGACATCGCTCATCAGAAGCCACTTGGGCTCCTTCCGCTCATCCTCCTTCTCGATGAACTTGACGTGCCGCCAGGTCTTGTCGGTGAAGTGGGGACTGGTCTGGTAGCTCCCGGTCCAGTGCGGCGTCTCCGCCTCCAACTGGTTCCACTGCTTGCATGCCACCTCGCAGGCCCGGCAGCCGATACAGACCGACGTATCGGTGAACATCGCAAGGGTTCTGGCCATTTTACACCTCCCCCTTCTTCACGTCGCAGAGGAGCGCCTTGCTCTCCTGGATATACGTGGTCGGATCGCCGATGCTGGCGACCAGATCGTTCGTCACGTCACCGATGGCGCTTGGCATCACGCCCAGCCAACCCCAGTGCCAGGGGATCCCCATATGGTGGACCTTCTTCCCGTTGATGATGAACGGCCGGAACCGCCCGGTCACCATGGCCCGGAGGTGGATCTTGCCCCTCGGGGTCGAGACGGTGATCATGTCTCCGTTCTTGATCCCTCTCTCCTCCGCCAGCTCGTGGCTGATCTCGGCGAAGTGGCCCTCGAACATCGCCGATAACCAGGGAACGTGACGCGACATGCCGGCAGCGTGATGCTCGGTCAGGCGGTAGGTGGTGAGGACGATCGGGTACTGATCCGGTTTGCCTAGCTTGTTCAGGTCCCCGATATCCCAGACCTTGGCCACCGGGTTAGTATTCACCTTGGAGAGGAGATTGTGGGTGGGCGACTCGAATGGCTCATAGTGTTCGGGGAACGGGCCATCCGCCAGGGGTCCGAACAACGCCCCTTTGCCGTCGGGCCGCATGATGAAGGGATCCTGCCCGCCCAGGCCTCTGAACGGGCCCTCCTTCAACTTCGGAGAATCGGGCGCCAGATCGACCTTGAAGTCCGGCACGTCCAGCCCTACCCACTTCTTCTGGCCCTCGTCCCACCAGATGAGCTTCTTCTTCTCGCTCCATGGCTTGCCCGAAGCATCGGCCGAGGCCCGGTTATAGAGGATGCGGCGGTTGGCCGGCCAGGCAAAGCCCCAGTTGTGGTTCATGTAGTCACCAGGGGTGCTTGCCTTCTCGCGTCGGGCTGCCAGGTTCTTCCCCTCCTCCGGATAAACCCCGGAGTAGATCCAGTTCCCGCACGCGGTGGACCCGTCGTCCTTAATGGCTGCAAATCCCGGGAGGGGCTGGCCCTTCTTCAGCACGACTTTGCCTTCCTTGTCCAGGATGTCGCGGGTCGCGTAGCCATTGACCTCCTTCAGGACCAGCTCCATCTTCGGCTCGACCTTCCGGTCTTTCGGGTCGTGCAGGTAGTTCCACACCAGGTCCAGCATCGGGCGGTCCTTCTTGGCCTTCGAGCCCGCGTAGAGCTTCTTCAAGCGCAGCCCCAAGTCGTACAAGAAGGCGGCGTCCGACCTAACATCCCCTGGCGGCTCGACCGCTTTCGCGTGCCATTGCAGGAGCCGCATGGTGTTGGTGAGGAACCCGTCCTTTTCCGCTGCCGGAGCGCCAGGCAGGAGAAACACCTCGGTCTGGATCGTCTTTGGATCAACCGCCTGATCCTTGTCATGAACAGCCTTTTCCTTCCAGAATTCCGCTGTCTCGGTGACAAACAGGTCCTGGACAACCATCCAGTCGAGCTTCGCAAATCCCAAGCGTCCCATATGGGAATTGGGGCTGTCCACCGCAGGGTTCTGGCCGATACAGATGAATCCCTTGACTTTTCCTTTGAGCATGGCGACCAGCATATGCTGATGAGAGTAATCGTCTGCGCTCGCCCGCTTGGGAATGTAATCGTACGCCCAGTCGTTCTCCTTTGTGGCAGCGTCGCCGTACCACGCCTTCAATTGGCTGATGATGTGGGCGGTCTTCGTGGTCCAGTAGCCGCTCTTTGGCGTCTCCTTGTCGATGAAGTCTTTGAAGGTTGGATGCGCATCCCTCATCGGCATCCCCGGGTAGCCGGGCAGCATGTGATAGAGCGTCCCCATGTCCGTGGCTCCCTGGACGTTGCTGTGACCGCGAAGGGCGACGACGCCTCCTCCAGGGCGGCCAACGTTGCCCAGAATGAGCTGCAACATGCAGAGCGAGCGTATCTGCTGCACCCCATTGCTCGACTGGTTGAGCTGCAGCGCATAGGAGATGGTCCCTGTCTTCTCCGGCCCGCTGGCCGAGCAGTACATATCGGCCACCTGAAGGAACTTGGCCTTGGGCAGGCCACAGACCCGCTCCACCATCTCGGGGGTATAGCGGCTGTAATGACGCTTTAGGAGCTGGAAGACGCAGTGGGGGTCCTGCAGGGTGGGATCGCGCTTCACGTTGCCATCGGCGTCAAGCTGGTATCTCCAACTGGCCTTGTCGTAGTTCCGCTTGGCCGGTTCGTACCCGGTGAACAGGCCGCCAAGATCGGTTGGGGTCTTAAAGTTGGAGTCGATCAGGAAGGAGGCATTCGTGAATGCCACAACGTAATCATGGAAGTACTTCCTGTGCTGGATGGCGTAGTTGA
>JBGQIR010000172.1:0-4652 GCA_041498535.1 Methylomirabilis sp. (SeqCode) | reverse complement strand
GGTTGACTCTGGAGGAGGCCCTCGTGAAGCTGGGGGGGCTCGATGCACAGACCCTCAAGACGGAGGACAGCGTGATGGAGACGGCCCGACGTCAAGGGCTGGCCATCCTGCCCGGATGGGGCAGGGGAAAGGTGCTGGGTGAGCTGTTCGACGCCCTGGTCGAGCCGAAGCTCCACCAGCCCACCTTCATCATCGATTTTCCCACTGAACTTTCTCCGCTGGCCAAAGCGAGACGAGAGGATCCTCAGACCGTCCAGAGGTTCGAGTTGTTTGCAGGCGGGATGGAGATCGCCAACGCCTATTCGGAGCTGAACGATCCCCGTGAACAGCGTGCCCGCTTTCTTGACCAGTTGCGCCGCCGAGACCAGGGCGATCTTGAGGCCCATGGCCTGGACGAGGATTTCCTGCGCGCATTGGAATACGGGATGCCGCCCGCGGCTGGAGCCGGCATCGGCATCGACCGGCTCGTCATGCTCTTCACGGATTCCCCGTCCATTCGGGATGTCATCCTCTTTCCCCTCCTGAAACCGGTGCAGGGCGATCGAGACACCGCCGATGCCGTTTGAGCTGTTCGTGGGGCTTCGGTATCTCAAGGCGAGGCGGAAGCAGGCCTTCATCTCCCTGATCACCCTAATCTCCATCGGCGGGGTGGCCCTTGGCGTGATGGCGCTTATCGTGGTCCTCGCGGTGATGAGCGGGTTCGAGCATGACCTCCGTGGGAAGATCCTGGGGACGAACGCCCACCTCTGGGTTCTGAGGTACGGAGATCGGGGGATCGAGGAGCCGGCTCAGGCGTTGGAACAGATTCGCGGCGTTCCGCACGTCGTGGCGGTCTCCCCCTTCACCTACCACCAGGTGATGCTGAGCACAGATCGAGGAGCTGGGGGCGCGGTCCTTCGTGGCATCGATCTCAACTCGGCGCAGGAAGTCACCGCGCTGACCAACAGTTTCACCGAGGTGGATCCCGCACGGCTGAAGGAGCCGGCCGGCGGAACAGGGTGGCGTCTTGACCCAGGGGGCATCATCATCGGACGTGCCCTCGCGACGAACCTGGGAGTCGGCCTGGGCGCCAGGGTGAACGTCATCTCGCCCTTTGGAAATGTCCTCACGCCCTTCGGGCCAGCGCCCCGAATACGAAGCTTCGCCGTCGCCGGGATCTTCGAGGTGGGAATGTATGAATACGACAGCACCCTGGCCTATGTCACCATCCCGGCGGCTCAACAGTTCTTCCGGATAGGAACGGCGGTCACAGGAATCGAGGTGAAGGTGGACGACGCCTACAGGGCCAAGGAGGTGGGCACGGAGATTCAGCGGCGGCTGGGGTTCCCCTATTTCAGCAGGGACTGGATGCAGCTTCACCGGAATCTCTTTGCGGCCCTCAAGCTCGAAAAGATCGCCATGTTCATCATCCTCGCCATGATCGTCCTGGTGGCCGCCTTTAACATCGTGAGCACCCTGATCATGAAGGTGATGGACAAGACGGCGGAGATCGGGATCCTCAAATCGTTCGGCGCGACCTCCAGGAGCATTATGTCGATCTTCATGGTGGAGGGAGTGGTGATCGGGTTTGTCGGCACCGTGTTGGGCACCGCGGGGGGCGCCATCATCTGCAAGCTGCAGGAAACCTATAAGATCGTCAGGCTCCGGGGCGACGTCTATTTGCTCGACGCCCTCCCGATCTTGATGAAAGGGACCGACCTGGTCTTGATCGCCTCGGCGGCCCTGGTCCTCAGCTTCCTCGCGACGCTCTATCCCTCCTGGCAGGCGGCCAAGCTCGACCCCGTCGTCGCGATCCGCTATGAGTGAGTTCATCAGGGCGAAGGACGTCTACAAATCGTTCCAGCTTGGCGCCGGAACAGTCGAGGTCTTGAAGGGTGTCGATCTCAGCATCGAGAAGGGAGAGTTCGTGGCGATCGTCGGCCCGTCGGGAGTCGGCAAGAGCACGCTCTTGCATCTTCTCGGCGCCCTGGATCGCCCCAGCGCGGGCGAAATACTCTACGAGGGTGTCAGTCTGGGGCAGTTGGACAATGGACAACTGGCCGGCTTTCGCAACCAGACGATCGGCTTTATCTTCCAGTTCCATCACCTGCTGCCAGAGTTCACTGCTCTGGAGAATGTCATGATGCCGCTCTTGGTGGCGCGCCGGAAGCGATCGCAAGCCCAGGACATCGCCGCGTCGCTGCTGAGGGAAGTCGGGCTGGAGTCCAGGCTGGCACACCGGCCTCCCGAGCTGTCCGGGGGCGAACAGCAGCGGGTTGCGATCGCGAGGGCCCTGGGGGTTGGACCCAAGGTCATCCTCGCGGATGAACCCACGGGGAACCTCGACACGAAGACCGGTGACGAGGCGTTTGAGCTCCTTCGGCGGCTGAACCGGGAACGGGGCCTGACCTTCGTGATGGTGACGCACAATGAGGGGTTGGCCCGTCGGTCAGACAGGATCGTGGCCATGCTCGACGGTCGAATTGTGGAGAAGACTTGAAATTCTCGTGGCATCCGCTATACTAAGGGCGATGATGTCTATCGGGCACTAACAGGAGGGGAGCGAGCCGATGTTCGAGCGATTCACAGAGCGAGCCCGCAAGGTGATCATTCTTGCCCGGGAGGAGGCTATCCGTCTCGGACACAACTTCGTCGGGACCGAGCACCTGTTGCTCGGGTTGATTCGTGAAGGCGACGGACTTGCGGTTGCGATCCTCAAGAAGCTGAATGTGAACATCTCCGCGGTGAAAGGGGAGATCGAAAAGATCGTCTCGGCTGGCTCCGAGTTTAGCCCTCCGGGTGAAATTCCCTTTACCCCACAGGCCAAGAAGGTTCTGGAATACGCGATCTCCGAGGCCAGATCATTGGGCCACAACTATATCGGAACCGAGCACCTACTGCTTGGGCTCATCCGCGAGAGTGAGGGAATCGCCTCGCTCGTCCTGAGGGACTTCGGCGTCAGCGTGGCCGCAGCCAAAGCCCAGGCTCAGGAATTATTGGGTGAGCAGGCGTCCAAGTCTACGACATCCACCAGGACTCCGGCACTGGATGAGTTCGGCGTTGACCTGACCGCTATGGCGCGGCAGGATAAGCTGGACCCGGTGATCGGGCGGGAAACAGAAATCGAGCGGGTCATTCAGATTCTTTCGCGCCGGACGAAGAATAACCCGGTCCTGATCGGGGAGGCGGGCGTCGGGAAGACCGCCATCGTCGAGGGGTTGGCCCAGCGGATCGTGGCCAGCAACGTGCCCGAGACGCTGCTCAGGAAGCGGGTCGTCCAGCTTGACCTCGCCGGCATGGTCGCCGGCACCAAGTACCGTGGCCAGTTCGAGGAGCGGCTGAAGGCCGTTGTGAAGGAGATCCAGCAGGCGCAGAACATCATTCTGTTCATCGACGAGCTCCATACCCTGGTGGGCGCCGGGGCCGCAGAGGGCGCAATCGACGCGTCAAATATGTTGAAGCCGGCGCTGGCCCGCGGGGAGTTGCAGTGCATTGGCGCCACCACCCTCGACGAGTACCGCCGTCATATCGAGAAGGATCGGGCACTGGAGCGGCGGTTCCAGGCGATTCAGGTCGGCCCGCCCAGCGTGGATGAGACCATCCGGATTCTCCAGGAAATCAAAGACCGCTACGAGGCTCACCATTCCGCGGTCATCACGGACGAGGCGGTGGTCGCCGCCGCCCGCCTGTCCCAGCGGTACATCGCCGACCGCTTCCTGCCCGACAAGGCGATCGATGTCATCGATGAGGCCGGCTCGAGGGCGCGGCTGAAAACACTGATGCTTCCCCAGGAGCTCCGCGAGATGGAGAACGATGTGGAGCGCCTCCGAAGCCAGAAAGAAGATGCCATCCGGACCCAGGCCTTCGAGGTTGCGGCCAGACTCCGCGACCAGGAGCGGAAGCTCCGGGCCGACCTGGAAGAGAAGAAGGCGCGCTGGAAAGAGTCGCGGGCGAAGGAGAGGACGGTTGTCACCGCCGAAGAGATCGCCTACATCGTCTCGAAGTGGACAGGCATCCCGCTCCACCAGATCGAGGAGGAGGAGTCCTCCAAGTTGATCCGCATGGAGCAGGACCTGGCCAAACGCGTGGTGGGACAGACCGAAGCGGTCGAAAGCATCAGCAGAGCTATTCGTCGTGCCAGGGCCGGGATCAAGAACCCGAACCGACCGGTTGGGTCATTTATCTTTCTTGGGCCGACGGGCGTGGGGAAGACCGAGCTGGCCAAGGCGCTGGCCGAATTCCTCTTCGGGACGGAGGAGGCCATGATCCGCGTTGATATGTCGGAGTATATGGAGCGCTTCTCCACCTCCCGGCTTATCGGCGCCCCTCCTGGCTATATCGGCTACGACGACTCGGGGCAGCTTACAGAACGGGTGCGGCGACGCCCGTTCTCTGTCATCCTCCTCGACGAGATCGAAAAGGCTCACCCGGAGGTGTTCAATCTGCTCCTCCAGATCTTCGAGGATGGCCGCCTCACGGATAGCTATGGGCGCATCGTCGACTTCAAAAACACGATCCTGATCATGACGAGCAACATCGGTGCCCGTCAGATCGGCCTCCACACGACCTTGGGTTTCGCCAAGGGCGGTGACGAGGGAGTGACGTACGAGAAGATGAAGGACATCGTCCTGGGCGAGCTGAAACGGGTCTTCAACCCCGAATTGCTCAACCGG
>JBGQIR010000171.1:0-4682 GCA_041498535.1 Methylomirabilis sp. (SeqCode) | reverse complement strand
GACAAGGTCCATCAGATTTACTCCGCTATGCAAACCGGCCAGGAGAAATTTGGGATGCAAACGATGAATCAGTCGCTCCTCGCTCACTATCTGAAGCGGAACATCACGCTGGAAGAGGCAATGCTGAGGAGTAGGATGCCCGATGAGCTGTCCCAGATGATCCAGCGGGCGCAGGCGGCAATGAAGCGATGACGGGCTTGTCGGACCGCGTATCATCAATGATGACAGCAAAGGGGTAGCGACCGATGCCGGTCTTCGCCTACCGTGGACGAACCCGGACCGGCCAGTTGGTGGCCGGGCAGATGGAGGCCAATACCCAAGAGGCCGTGGTGGCCCAACTTCGCCAGGAACGGGTGATGGCGACCTCCGTCAAGCCGAAGCCGAAGCCGATTCAGTTGAAGATCCCCGGCTTCAGCGGGAAGGTGAAAGATAAAGAGCTGGCCGTCTTCACTCGGCAGATCGCCACCATGATCGACGCCGGACTTCCCCTGGTTCAGTGTATCGAGGTTCTTGCGTCCCAACAATCGAACAAACTCTTCAAAAAGACACTGACCGAGATCAGGGAGAATGTGGAAGGGGGTTCGACCTTCGCGGCAGCCCTCAAGCGCCATCCCACGATATTCACACCGCTGTACGCGAATATGGTGGAGGCGGGCGAAGCTGGAGGGCTTCTAGACACCGTTTTGACTCGCCTTGCGGCGTACATCGAGAAGGCGATGAACCTTCGGCGAAAAGTCAAGGGTGCCCTGATCTATCCCGCCACAATCATGACGGTCGCCATTGCGGTTGTCATCTTCTTGCTGGTCTTCGTGATCCCGACCTTCAAGTCGCTGTTCCAGGGATTCGGCGCGGCGCTGCCGCTGCCGACCCAGATCGTGTTGGAACTAAGCCGCCTTGTCCGTCAGCATCTCTTGACCGTCATCGGTCTTCTCGTGATGGCGGTGCTCAGCCTGCGCTTCTATTACAGGACCGAGAAGGGAAAAAGGGTCATCGATGGAATCCTCCTGTGGGCCCCGGTGCTAGGCGAGTTGATTCGTAAGGTCTCGGTGGCGAAGTTCACGCGCACCCTGGGAACGCTGGTTTCCAGCGGGATCCCCATACTTGACGGGCTGGATATCACGGCAAAGACAGCCGGGAACAAGGTCGTGGAAGAAGCAGTTCTGAAGACCCGCTCCAGCATTGCTGAGGGGAAGACCATTGCCGAACCCTTAAAGGCCTCCGGGGTGTTTCCGCCGATGGTCGTGCAGATGATCAGCGTTGGTGAACAGACAGGGTCGCTCGACTCCATGCTGGCCAAGATCGCGGATTTCTACGACGCCGAGGTGGATCAGGCGGTCTCGAATCTGACCGCGCTGCTTGAACCGATGCTGATGGTCTTTCTCGGTGTGGTCGTCGGCGGTGTGATCATCGCAATGTATCTGCCCATCTTCAAGCTGGTGTCCGTGGTGGGTCGCTGAGGCCGCTCATGCCGGTCCCATTAACTTCGCCTAGCGGCGTTGCTGGCCCCCGGGGCACTCCCTGCGACGTACCTGACAATGTACGCCTCGGTCGGCCCCGAGGGCCACGCCTTGCCATGCTCGTTTCTTGTCCCGGCAGGGCGCGCGCAAATTTTTGGAGCAGATGGCTGGAGGCGCGCTAGTGTCGGACGTCGATACCGATCGCCCAGATGAACGGGGTGCGCTGGGAAAACGGATCACGTGGCTGATCGGCCTCCGGCTTCTCCTCGCCCTCCTCTTTCTCGGCTCGGCAGCGATCCTGGCCATTCGGGAGCACCTTCCCTTCAGGCTGACTCCCCTTTTCGTCCTTGCCGCCTGCATCGGTTTCCTGACCGCCCTGTATCTTCTCCTTCTTCGCCGCTCGCAACAGCTCAGAATGCTGTGTGGGCTCCAGCTCTGGATCGACTCATTGCTCGTCACCGCCCTCGTCCACTATACCGGCGGAATCGATAGCGTCTTTGCGTTTGTCTACATCTTCCCCATCCTTGCTGCGGCCATCTGCCTGTCTCGTCGATCCAGTCTGCTGTTAGCGGGCACGAACAGCGTCCTGTACGGAGCGTTGATCAACATCCAACTCCACCGGCTCATGGAACGGGCGGAATTCCAATCGATCGCGGGCATCGCGCGCGATCCCGGATACGCGCTCTTCCAGACCTTCGTGAACGCCATTGCGTTCTTTCTTGTGGCCCTCTTGGGCAGCCAGCTTGCCGAGCGGCTCAAGGAGACAGGCCGCAAGCTGGAGGATCGATCCATCGACCTTCGTAACCTCCAGAGCCTGCATCGGGACATTGTGGCAAATATCCCCAGCGGGATCATGACCCTTGACCTTCACGGGCGGATCGTCTCGTTCAACCCGACCGCGCGGAAGATCCTCGGCCTGACGGCCGAGGAGATACAGGGCAGAAAATGGCGAGATACCCCCTTTCGAGAGATGACACGGCTTGAGGGGTTTTTCTCCAGTCCCACGCCGAGCTTCGGGGCGCTCTCACAAGAACTTGAGGTCCGGCGTCACGATGGTCATTCCGTCCTGATCGGGATCAACCTGACCCCACTGACGACCTCTGACGGCACACTGTTGGGTCTCGTCGGCATCTTTCAAGACTTGACGGAGCGGAGGCAGATCGAGGCCAGGCTTCGGCAAGCCGACCGGCTTGCAGCAGTCGGACAACTGGCGGCCGGGCTGGCCCATGAGGTCCGAAATCCGTTGGCCGCCATCAGCGGGTCTATCCAGCTCATGAAGGAAGAGGGTCCGGCAGCCCCGCCTCACCTGCTTGACATCGTTCTTCGCGAGACCGATCGGCTGAAACTTGTGACGGGGCAGTTCCTGGATTTCGCAAGGCCGAGGCAGGCCCCGGAGAAGCAGTGCGATCTCGTTCCGCTCCTCCGAGAGACGGTCTTGCTCCTGGAAAAAAGTTGCGATGGCACGAGCACCGTGACCTTTTTCTTTCAGGGTGAGGCTGAGCCCGTCATGGTTGCGGCCGACCCCGATCAGATGAAGCAAGTCCTCTGGAACCTTGGCCTCAACGCGATTCAGGCGATGCCGGGAGGGGGGCGACTCACGTTCGCGATCCGCCGCCACGTGTCCGACAACGGGGCAGGGTGGGCGGCGGTCGAGTTGACGGATACAGGACGGGGGATCCCGCCGGGCGAGGTGGACCGCATCTTTGATCCGTTCTATACGACCAAGGCGGGTGGGACAGGTCTTGGCCTCGCCATCGCGCAGAAGATCATTGGCAATCTCGGCGGGAGAATCGAGGTGGTCAGCAGAGAGGGAGACGGGGCGACCTTCACGGTCTACCTCAAACAGGCCCCGGGTGAGGCGCGTTCGGGCTGACGCGCACAGGGAGGATCATGGGGAAGGTACTGGTTGTCGATGACGAGGAGGGGATGCGCGAGTTTCTCACAGTCCTGCTGGAAAAACAGGGGCACCGTGTGATTGTCGCCTCTGACGGTGAGCAGGCGCTTCAGCTCGTCGCGGAACAAACGCCTGACCTGGTGATCTCGGATCTTCGAATGCCGAAGATGGATGGGATCAAGCTTCTGGCCGGAATCCGAGATCAGCATCCGCATCTGCCTGTGATCTTGATCACAGCCTACGCCTCCTCGGATTCAACGATCCAGGCGATGCGACTTGGCGCAGATGACTATATCACCAAGCCGTTTCGGATCGACGAGATCCGGTTGGTGGTGGAAAAGGCATTGGCGAGGCGCAAGACAAGGCAACAGGATCAATCCGGCCAGCCAGCAGTCACGGAGGCACCGAAGCTCGAGGGAATCATCGGGCGAAGCCCGAAGATGGTTGAGCTATACAAGCTGATCAGCAAGATCGCCGGGCTGGACAGCACCGTCCTGATCACGGGAGAGAGCGGGACAGGCAAGGAGCTGGTTGCGAGAACGATCCACTGTACAAGCCCGCGGGCGGATCGCCCGTTTCTTGCCATCAATTGCGCGGCCATTCCAGACCAACTCTTGGAGAGCGAGTTGTTCGGACATGTCAAGGGCGCATTCACGGGGGCGGTCTCGCACAAGGTCGGGCTTTTCGAGGTCGCCCATCGCGGGACCGTCCTCTTGGATGAAATCGCAGAGATGAGCCCGTCCCTCCAAGTGAAGCTCCTTCGATTCCTCCAGTGGCGAACCTTCCGGCGCGTAGGGGGGACGGAGGACCTGGAAGTGGACGTCCGTCTCATCGCCTCAACGAACAAAGATCTCGCCAAGGCGATCGCCGACGGGGCCTTTCGGGACGACCTCTACTACCGATTGAATGTGATCCCCATCCACGTCCCGCCCCTCCGGGAGCGGAAGGAGGACATCCCCCTGTTGGCCAACAGTTTGCTGGCGCAGTGTTCCCTCCGCCAACGGAGAGGGCCTACCTCGATCGCTCAGGAGGCCATGGACGTTCTGATGCGGTGCCGGTGGCCGGGCAATGTCAGGGAGCTGGAGAATGTGATCGAGCGGGCGGTTGCCCTGGAGACTACCGATCAATTGACCCTGGCGAGCCTCACCTTACAGATCAGAGGCCTGGACGGTGGGAGTCAGCCAGAGAGGCGAATGACCATCCCTCTCCCACCGGAAGGGATCGAGCTGGACGCGACGGTCTCCAACGTCGAGAAGGATCTGATGCGCCAGGCTCTCGAGCGTTCGGGGTGGGTTCAGAAGCGCGCCGCCGAGCTGCTGAACATCAGCTTT
>JBGQIR010000170.1:0-4722 GCA_041498535.1 Methylomirabilis sp. (SeqCode) | reverse complement strand
GGAGACTCTCATGCCCCACGACTTGGTGAACGCCAAGCCAGTGACGGCAGCCCTGAAGGAGTTCTTCGGCAGCTCCCAGCTATCTCAGTTTATGGACCAGACCAACCCATTGGCTGAACTGACCCATAAGCGGCGGTTGTCAGCCTTGGGTCCGGGAGGCCTGTCTCGGGAGCGAGCAGGGTTTGAGGTTCGGGATGTGCACCCAACCCACTACGGGCGTATGTGTCCCATCGAGACACCAGAAGGACCCAATGTCGGTCTTATCGCCAGCCTCTCTACCTACGCTCGCGTCAACGATTTCGGCTTTATCGAGACACCCTATCGCAAGGTGCGGGGTGGCGTTGTGACTGACGAGATCGACTATCTGACGGCCGATGAGGAGGAGAAATTCACCATCGCCCAGGCCAACGCAGAGCTGGACGCACGAGGGCGCCTCACATCCGATCGGGTTTCGGCGCGGTCTGGGGGGAACTTTGTCGTGGTCCCCCCCAGTAAGATCGATTACATGGATGTTTCCCCGAAACAACTGGTGGGGGTTTCTACGTCGCTCATCCCCTTCCTCGAGCATGACGATGCCAATCGGGCCCTCATGGGGGCCAACATGCAGCGCCAGGCGGTTCCCCTCCTGCGACCTGAGGCCCCGGTGGTCGGGACCGGAATGGAACACGCCGCGGCCAAGGACTCGGGGGCGGTCTTGGTTGCCCGGCGTGGAGGGGTCGTCGAGTCGGTCAGCGCCGAGCGAATCATCGTCCGGGCCTCGGACGCCAAGGGAGAGGACGGAGACACCTCTGGCGTGGACATCTACACCCTCGTCAAGTTCCGACGTAGCAACCAGAATACCTGCATCAACCAGAAACCGATTGTCAGGAAGGGTGAACGGATTGCAAAGGGCCAGGTCATTGCCGACGGTCCGGCCACCCAGAACGGCGAGCTGGCCCTTGGGCAGAACGTCTTGGTGGCCTTCATGCCGTGGGGCGGATACAATTTTGAGGACGCGATTCTGATCAGTGAACGGCTGGTCAAGGATGACCGCTACACCTCCATCCATATCGAGGAATTCGAGATCGAGGCCCGTGACACCAAGCTGGGCAAGGAGGAGATCACACGCGACACCCCGAATGTGGGGGAGGACGCGCTGAAGGATCTCGACGAAAGCGGGATCATCCGGATTGGGGCCGAGGTGAAGCCGAGTGATATCCTCGTGGGAAAGGTCACTCCCAAAGGTGAAACCGTACTGACCCCGGAGGAGAGGTTGCTGCGGGCCATCTTCGGCGAGAAGGCCGAGGATGTTCGGGACGCCTCCCTCTATGTCCCCCCCGGCATTCACGGGACCGTGGTTGATGTGAAGGTCTTCTCCCGTAAGGGGATCGAGAAGGACGAGCGGGCCAAATCGATCGAGGACGAGGAGGTCAGCCGGCTTCGCAAGGACTTCGACGACGAAATCAGTATTATTGCCGCGGAGTGCGACAGGAAGCTTCGTTCCATCCTGGAGGGTCGGAGTGTCGGCAAGGAGATCCGGAGCAAGAGAACGCACAAGATCATGGTCCCCAAGGGGAAGAAACTGACCAGCGAGATTCTGGACAAGCTTTCCCATGAGGATCTGGTGGAGTTGGCTGGCCGATTGGACGAAGAGTTGGGTCGGAAGGCCACCAGGATAAGCGACGCGGCCGACAATCAGATCCACGTCCTCCAAACGCTCTTGGAAGAGCAGATCAGCAGGGTGACACGAGGAGATGAGCTTGCCCCAGGCGTCTTCAAGATGGTCAAGGTCTACGTGGCCATGAAGCGAAAGCTATCAGTGGGCGATAAGATCGCTGGCCGACACGGGAACAAGGGGGTTATCGCGAAGATCCTTCCCGAAGAGGATATGCCCTACCTTCCAGACGGCACCCCCGTTGAGGTGGTCCTCAACCCCCTGGGTGTTCCATCCCGGATGAACGTGGGCCAGATCTTGGAGACGCACCTGGGTTGGGCCGCCCAAGCCTTGGGGATGCGGGTCGCCTCGCCGGTCTTTGATGGAGCGAACGAAAAAGAGATTAGAGTCTGGCTGAAGCGCGCCGGCTTCCCCGCCTCTGGGAAGACCGTTCTCTATGACGGGCGGACCGGGAAGCCGTTCCACCAGGAGGTGACGGTCGGCTATATCTATCTGATGAAACTGGCCCATCTTGTGGATGACAAGATCCATGCCCGCTCCATCGGTCCCTACTCGTTGGTCACCCAGCAGCCCCTAGGGGGCAAGGCCCAGTTCGGCGGACAACGGTTCGGGGAGATGGAGGTGTGGGCTCTGGAGGCATACGGCGCCGCCTACACCCTGCAGGAGATCCTCACCGTGAAGTCCGACGATGTGGTGGGGCGGACAAAGATGTACGAGTCGATCGTCAAGGGCGACTGCGCCCTCGAGCCGGGGCTCCCGGAATCCTTCAACGTCTTGGTGAAGGAGCTGCAGAGCTTGTGCCTCGATGTGGAGCTGAAGAAAGACTAGCCGGCTTGGTGAGTCCCGTAATCGAGCGGGCAATCCAGGCGGAGTTTCTAAGCTGGAAAGCAAGTGCGCGTCTCAGCGCGCGGAGGTAATGGCGTTGGACAAGTTTTTCGGGTTCTACGATGAAAAGCCGGTCGATCCCACTAGCTTCAAGGCAATTCGGATTGGGCTCGCTTCGCCCGAGAAGATCCGTTCGTGGTCCTTCGGAGAAGTGAAGAAGCCTGAGACCATTAACTACCGGACCTTCAAACCGGAACGGGATGGGCTCTTCTGCGCCAAGATATTCGGTCCCACGAAGGACTGGGAGTGCAACTGCGGGAAGTACAAGGGCATCAAGCACAGGGGCGTCGTCTGCGATAAATGCGGCGTCGAGGTGATCAGGAGCAAAGCGCGGCGCCAGCGGCTGGGCCACATCGAGTTGGCCTCACCGGTCGTTCACGTCTGGTTCTTCAAGGGGGTCCCGAGCAGGATCGGCTATCTCCTCGATATGTCCCTTCGCGACCTGGAGAAGGTCCTCTACTTCGAGGAGTATGTGGTGGTGGATCCAGGGAAGACCCCGCTGTCCTTGAAGCAGCTTCTGACCGAGGATCAGTACCGCCGCGCCCAGGAGGAGTATGGGGACGGATTCAAGGCGGGGATGGGTGCAGGGGCCATCCGGGAGCTGCTGAGGAAAATAAACGTTCGGGAGCTGGCCGAAAGCCTCCGCGCCCAGATGCTGGAAGAGACGTCCCAGCAGAATCGCAAGAAGATCACCAAACGCCTCCGGATCGTGGAGGCCTTCATCAACTCCGGCAATAAGCCGGAATGGATGATCTTGGAGATGATCCCGGTCCTGCCGCCGGAGCTCCGGCCGCTGGTCCCACTCGACGGGGGGCGCTTTGCCACGTCGGATCTGAACGACCTCTATCGGCGGGTGATCAATCGGAACAACCGGCTGAGGCGCCTCATTGAGTTGAGGGCGCCTGAAATCATCATCCGCAACGAGAAGCGGATGCTGCAGGAGGCGGTGGACGCCCTTTTCGATAATGGCCGTCGCGGCCGCGCGCTGAAGGGACAGAACAACCGGCCGCTGAAGTCCCTCTCCGATATGTTGAAAGGGAAGCAGGGGCGCTTCCGCCAGAACCTGCTCGGGAAGCGGGTGGACTACTCGGGTCGATCGGTGATCGTGGTGGGTCCCGAGCTGAAGCTGCACCAGTGTGGCCTACCAAAAAAGATGGCCCTCGAGCTGTTTAAACCCTTCATTTTCAAGAAGCTCCTGGAGAACGAGCATGTGACCACCATCAAGAGCGCCAAGAAGCTGGTGGAAAAGGGCAAGCCCGAGGTGTGGGATGCGCTGGACGAGGTGATCCGCGAGCACCCGGTCCTCCTGAACCGTGCCCCGACCTTGCATCGCCTGGGCGTGCAGGCCTTTGAACCTGTCCTGGTGGAAGGGGAGGCGATCAAGATC
This sequence comes from Methylomirabilis sp. (SeqCode), assembly GCA_041498535.1. GTDB lineage: Bacteria > Methylomirabilota > Methylomirabilia > Methylomirabilales > Methylomirabilaceae > Methylomirabilis. The sequence continues at coordinate 796 of JBGQIR010000170.1, read as the reverse complement.
CATCCCCTGGTATGTGCCGCCTTCAATGCCGACTTCGACGGTGACCAGATGGCAGTCCATGTCCCCCTGTCTCCGGAGGCACAGCTCGAGGCCTCGGTCCTGATGCTCGCTCCCTATAATATCCTCTCCCCCGCGAATGGCGCCCCGATCGCCTCGCCCAGTCAGGACATCGTGCTTGGCTGCTACTACCTCACGCGGGGGAGGGTCGGCGAAAAGGGCGAGGGTCATGTGTGCTCCGATCTGGATGAGGTCAGGGCGGCCTACGACGCCGAAGAGGTCGGGCTTCTGGCTTCGATCAAGGTCCGAATCAACGGTGAAATGATCGAGACCACCGTCGGGCGCTGCATCTTCAATGAACACTTGCCCGAGACGCTCCGCTTCATCAATCAAGAGATGAACCGACGGGAGCTGACCCGCCTCGTCGCTCAATGCCACTACCTGCTCGGGAATGCGGAAACCGTGAAGCTCCTGGACAACCTGAAAGATCTGGGATTCAGGTACGCGACCCTCGCCGGCATCTCGATCGGCATCGACGACATGCATATCCCTTCCACAAAGAGCAAGTTGATCGATGGGGCCAACAGGGAAATCATCAAGATCGAAAAAGAGTATCAAGACGGCCTGATCACCAAAGGCGAGCGCTACAACAAGATCATCGACATCTGGACCCACGTGACCGAGCGAGTGTCGGACGAGATGTTCCGAGAGATCGAGGCGGAGGAGAAGGGAGAATTTAACCCTGTCTTCATGATGGCCGACTCTGGGGCCAGGGGCAGCCGGCAGCAGATCAGGCAGT
>JBGQIR010000169.1:0-4735 GCA_041498535.1 Methylomirabilis sp. (SeqCode) | reverse complement strand
TGGTGTGATGGTCTTGAGAAGATGGTCTCCGGCGAACAGGAGCTGCTCCGCCCCACTGTAAAGGCAGATCGAGCCCGGGCTATGGCCGGGGGTGTGGATGACTGTGAGCTCAGTTCCGTTGAGCTCCAGCCGCTGCCCGTCGTGCAGCAGGCGTGCCACAGGGACCGGCGCCGCGCAGCCCTCGCGCTTTTCGATCGACCTGCAAAAACGCTCGATCCAGCTTTGCTCCAGCCCGGTCTCAGGGAGAAAGCTCCGCAGGAAATCGAGCCAGGCATGTAAGGCCAGAGGGTAGTCCTGGATCATGTCCCGGTCGCCCTGATGGACCCAAACGAGGGCTCTGGATTCGGCCGCGATGCGGCCTGCGAGGCCATAGTGGTCCGCGTGTCCATGCGTGATGATGATGTGGCGGATCTGATCGACGGTTGCGCCGAGCCCCCGGAGACCCTGCACTAGGCCGTCCCAGGCCTCCGGGGTATTCGGACCAGTGTCGATGAGGGTTGGCTCTCGTCCCTCGATCAGATAGAGGTTGACCGGCCCTACGGGGAAAGGGGTAGGGATTTCGAGGCGGTGAACCCGGCCGGCCATGCGACGGGGGCTCGGTTAGGAAGCGATCGATTGGGAAAGGGATTCGACCTGTTGCCGGAACCCGTCATCGCCTGCGAGTCGCCGCTTGATCTTCTCGCAGGCGTGGATGACTGTTGTATGGTCTCTCCCGCCGAACGCCCGGCCGATGGCTGGCAGCGAGGAGGCGGTCATGGTTCGGCTGAGGTACATCGCCACCTGTCGCGGAAAGACGACGCCCTGGTTTCGTTCCTTGGACTTCAGATCCTCGACCTTGAGCCGGAAGAAGTCGGCCACCGCCCACTGGATTGCGGCAAGCGTGATCACCTTCGCCTGTTCGGCGCTGAGATCCTTCAGAACCTCCTGGGCAAGCTCTAGGCTGATGTCCCGGCCGGTCAACGAGCCATACGCGACAAGGCGGACTAGCGAGCCTTCTAGCTCCCGGATGTTTGATCGGACATTCTTCGCGATGAAGAGGGAGACTTCATCGGGAAGCCGCACGCCCTCGGCCTGCGCCTTCTTCCTGAGGATGGCCGCTTTGGTCTCGAGGTCGGGCGGCTGGATGTCAGCGATCAACCCCCATTCGAACCTGGAGCGCAGCCGCTCCTCCAGCGTCGGGATCTCGCGTGGGAGACTGTCTGAGGAGATCACGATCTGCTTGGCGGAATCGTACAGGTCATTAAAGGTGTGGAAGAACTCCTCCTGGGTCCGCTCCTTCCCAGCAATGAACTGGATGTCGTCGATGAGGAGCAGATCCAGGCCTCGGTAGCGGTTGCGGAACTCAACCGTGGAGTCGAAGCGGATCGAGTTGATGAGGTCGTTGGTAAATTTCTCGGATGAGACGTAGGAAAGCCTGACCCTGGTGTTTCGCTTGAGAACCAGATGGCCGATCGCGTGGAGCAGGTGGGTCTTCCCCAAACCGACGCCGCCGTAAATGAAGAGCGGGTTGTACGCCCTGGAGAGCTGCTCACCCACGGCCAGACAGCCGGCGTGGACGAACTGGTTGGAGCGGCCCACGACGAAGTTCTCGAAGGTGTACTTTGGGTTGAGGAACGTTGCCTCGTTCCGGTATCGGCGGACCGGCCGCTTGGTGGCATCCTCGGGCCTCCCATTGGCCTGGCCCTGACTTTCTTGTTCCTGTACGCTGAGGATCACGTCCACCTTGGTGAACATCAGGTCCTCCAGCACCGATTTGAGGACCCCGGCGTAGTGGTCCTCGAACCACTCCTTGAAGAATCGGTTCGGGAGCCGGACCTTCACGCATGAGCCCTCAATCGACTCCATAGCCAGCGGACGAAACCAGTTATCGAAACTCTGGCGAGCAACCCTGGCTTGGATGGTCGAGAGAGCTTCCTCCCAGATCTCATGCGCCTTGGAGGCAGAGAGGGCGGGGCCCATCTTCCCACCTTGACCGGTGTTATCCACAGGAGACCTCCTCGTGCAACATATTGATTTTAATTGGATAGTTCCGATGGACCATTGCAAAACCCTCCTCTGATGTGGGTTCCGTTATCCACAGAGTTATCCACAGGTGTGGATAAGCTGCAAAGGGCCGCCCCGTCTGATTAGGGCCAGCTTCAATCCCAGTTACCGACAGATTCAAAAAATGGTGTCGCTGTGGAAAACCGCGTCCAATAAGCATTTGCGGGTTTTGACCTCCAGATGAGAAGTCCCTTTTAGCCTACCCTGGAGCAACTGTCAAGCCTTTTCTGGGCTTGAGAAAAGAATCATTTGTGTGGCAAGTGTTGTAATTAATTCAATAATTTACGATGGTGTTGACCGAGACGCTGCTGTGTGATGGTTGAAGATCGGCCTGTGGAGCAGCCCGGCTGGAGGAAGGTCGTGCTTCGTGCTCACGCTGATGGGGTGAAAGATCATCCAACAAAGTGGGAAGGCGAGACTGGATGAAGGGTTGAGGTCGTGTTGACAGCCACACGGCGGCATGGTAGCGTGACCTGTCAACGTGGAGTGAAACAATGATTGCTGAGCGGATCGTGGCAGAGCTCTATACCGCGAAGGAATGCAGTCTCTGCCAGGAGATGAAGTCGATGCTAGGACGGGTTCGCGGAGAGTATCCGCTGACGATCAGGGAGATCGACATCGAGAGCGATCCTTTGTTACGAGCGCGATTCGCTCAGGAGATCCCCGTGCTGTACCTGGATGGTCGCAAGGCCTTCAAGTATCGAGTGAAGGAAGCGGCCCTTCGCCGCAAGCTGATGCTGCTACTCTGGCGGCGGCGGCTTTTTGGTGCCGTGATGAAGGAGGCCGAGTAGTGAAGAAAGCGGGGGTATCCATCGATGAGCAATTTCGCCGGGCGCATCCGCGGTCGGAGGCCCTGTTCCGTCGGGCGTGCGCGGCCATTGCCGGCGGCCTCTCACACGACATCCGCCACCTCTCTCCGTTCCCCATCTATGTGGATCGCGCCCAGGGGTCGAGGAAATGGGATGTCGATGGCCACGAGTTGATCGACTACTGGGTCGGGCATGGCGCCCTCTTCCTTGGGCATGGGCACCCTGCCGTCCGAGACGCCATCGTGGGCCAGCTCAGCCGCGGGACCCACTATGGAGCCTGTCATGAACTGGAAGTTCGGTGGGCCGAGCAGGTCCTGAAGCTGATGCCCTGGGTCGATCGGATCCGGTTCGTCGGGTCGGGGACTGAGGCAACTCTTCTGGCGATGCGCCTGGCCCGTGCGGCAACGGGCAAGAGCAAGATCGTGAAGTTCGAGGGCCATTTTCACGGGTGGCATGACTACGCGGTCGTCGGGGTCCGCCCGCCTTTCGACCGACCGGTCTCAGCCGGCGTTCCACAAGGCGTCCTCGAAGAAGTCCTTACGTGCCCACCCAACGACTGGGGCGCGTTTCGCGCCCTGACCGTTGGACGGAACGATATCGCCGGCGTGATCCTGGAGCCTGGAGGTGGCAGCTCTGGGACAATTCCGACCGACCTCGGCTTCCTGACCCGACTGCGGGAGTTCACCAGGGCAGCGGGCATGGTCCTGATCTTCGATGAGGTCATCACGGGGTTCCGGTTCGCGCCTGGCGGGGCGCAGCAGCGGTACGAGATCTACGCAGACCTCACCACCCTGGCCAAGATCGTGGCCGGCGGCCTGCCGGGCGGCGCCGTGGTCGGCAGCGCCCCGATCATGGACCTGCTGGCGTTCAGGGACGATGCGGCCTGGAACAGGGAAGATCGGGTGGGCCACGCCGGGACGTTCAATGCCAATCCGCTTACTGCCGCCGCAGGCATGGCCACCTTGGCGCTGCTCGCTGACGGACAAGCCCACGCCAGAGCCGATCGCGCCGGACAGATGTTGCGGACCGGGATCGCCGAGGTCATCCAGAAGCTCGGGGTGGATGCCTATGTCTACGGTGAGTCCTCGATCATCAACCTCTTCCTCGGCCCGCATCGACACGGCCTTGCCCTCGATCGACCCGCCTCGCAATTGGACCACCGCCTTTTGATGGGTCATCCGAACCCGGAGGCGTATCATCAACTCCGGTGTGCCTTGATCCTGCATGGCGTCGATATGCCGCTCTTCCACGGGTGGCTCTCTGCAGCGCATTCTGATGAAGACATCGAGCGGACGATTCGTGCCTTCGGCGCTGCCTTGCGCCTCGTGCAGGACGATGGGACGCTCTAATCTCCCATTTCCTTTCCTGATGACCTGCAGACGAGGCTGAAGGTCGGTGCTGCCCCCGTCAGCTTCCTGCGGTAAAGGCCGGGCAAGCTCCTGTCCACTGGCAAATCCTGTGTCGAAACCACCATCGCCTATCAGCCTTACCGGACTGATCGGCAGGGGATGGCCTAGCGCTCCCGAAGGCGGCGTCGGGCCTCTCCTGAGAATCTTCCCCCGTTGACTTCCCCTCAGGTAAGATTAAGCTCTCGCGGCGGTTGTGGGCAGGTGCCTGGTCCTCTTGCGGCCTCAACAGAACCACGCTCGTAACCGTACGGGTTCGTCGGACGTATGTATGAACGATAAGAAAAAGAACCACGAGCCGGCCGAGGAATCAGGAGAGCAGCTTCAAACAGAAGCCCGTCTCATCCAGCAAGCGCAGGAGGGCGACCAACGGGCCTTCGAGGCGCTGCTCAGGCTGCATGACCGACGCGTGTTCGCCCTGATTGGCAGCTTTATCCGGCGTCGGCAGGACGTGGAAGATCTCGCGCAGGACATCTT
>JBGQIR010000168.1:0-4759 GCA_041498535.1 Methylomirabilis sp. (SeqCode) | reverse complement strand
GTCGGGCCGGAGGTTGTCCGGGAGGCGGTCAAGGTCCTGAAAAGCGTTGTAGCTCAGTTCGGTATCCCCTTGGAGTTCCAGGAGGCGATCGTCGGAGGGGCTGCCATTAACCGGTTCGGGACGCCGCTGCCGCCGGAGACTTGGACACTTTGCCGGGCGTCCGACGCCATCCTGTTCGGGGCGGTCGGCGGACCGAAGTGGGACAGCCTGCCGGTGGATCGCCGCCCGGAGCGGGGCCTGCTCACCCTCCGCAAGGACCTTCAGCTCTACGCAAACCTCCGACCGGTCAAGCTGTTTCCGCCTCTGATCGATGCCTCGCCACTGAAGCGGGAGATCGTCGAGGGCGTCGATTTGTTGGTGCTCCGAGAGCTGACGGGTGGCCTCTACTTTGCGGAGCCGAAGGGGATCTGGCCTGCCTCTGACGGCAGAGGTGAACAGGGCGTAGATACCCTCATCTACACCACGCCGGAGATCGAGCGGATCGCCAGGGTCGGGTTTCAGATTGCCGGCCGCCGTCGAAGGCGCCTCACCTCCGTCGATAAGGCCAATGTGCTGGCCAGCTCCCAGCTTTGGCGCCGCGTCGTCACGAACATGGCCAGGGAGTATCCTGACATTGAGTTGGATCACATCCTGGTGGACAACTGCGCCATGCAGCTCATCCGCGAACCACGACGCTTTGACGTCTTGCTGACGGAGAACACCTTCGGCGACATCCTAAGCGACGAGGCTGCTATGCTCGCCGGCTCAATCGGCATGCTCCCTTCAGCAAGCTTGGGAGAGGGGCCCGGCCTCTACGAACCGATCCACGGCTCCGCTCCTGACATCGCGGACCAGGACAAGGCCAACCCCCTTGCGGCCATCCTTTCTGCCGCGATGCTGCTGCGCCATTCACTCCGTCAGGAGCCGGCAGCAGCCGCCATCGAAATCGCCGTCCTGGATGTGCTGGAGCAAGGACACCGGACCATGGACATTATGCAGCCCGGGAAAAAACAGGTTGGAACTGCGCGCATGGGAGACCTTGTGGCTGAGCGCGTCGTGAAAGGGTAGGCGAGGCGGGTTGGCCGTCAGGATCGCAACGTGGGAGGGGTCATGGCGTCGTCCGGAAGGCTCGCCTCAACCTCTTGCGGGACCGCTGACAGGCGGGCCCGGCGGCGGAGCAAGTACCAGACAATGGAGGCATTGATGATGAGAACAAGAAAATAGCTAAAACGCCAGGAGCGGACCACCTCATAGATCTCAACGGGGATGAAGAGCCCCGTCGCCACAATCGTCAGCCACTCCGCCCACGCCTGCCTCAGATGGAGTCCCCACGCCATCGTCAGATACACGGCCGAATAGAGGATGGTGCCAAGCCCGACTGCCGCAATCTGTTTTGGAGAGATCCCCGTCAGCCACTCAAGCAGCGCATTGAGGTTTCCGTTTTCCGGATCGATCCCCAACGAATCGGCTGCCCTCTCGGCCAGGTCGGAGATGTCCTTATTGATGAGGGCAAAAACCCCGAGGCCGACCACAAAGAACAACATCCCGTAGAAGGCCTTGATGGCGATGATGCCACGCAGGCCGGTCTCGGTTGAGGCGATCGGTCCTCGTCCGTTCATGCCCTAGTTCCCCGAATCAAGCCCGTAGGCTCGGGCCAGCAGCTCGGCCAGATGAACCACCTCGGCGGAGAGGCCCGCCTGACGGATGCCGGCCTGCAGTTGCAATTGGCAGCCTGGGTTCGCCGTCACGATGAACTGGGCGCCGGTTTGGGCTGCATGATTGATCTTCGTCCTCAGGAACCGCTGCGACAGCTCCGGGTATAGGAGATTATAGATCCCAGCGCTGCCGCAGCAACGGTCTGCATCCCGCATCTCCTTGAACTCGACGTCAGGGATCGCCTTGAGGAGTTGCCGAGGCTCCCGCCTCACTCGTTGGCCGTGGGCCAGGTGACAGGGATCCTGGTAGGTCACTGTCTTCTTCAAGCGGCCACCCGCCGGAGTCTCTGGTGCGGCGGCAAGGAACTCGGCGAAGTCTCTGACGGTGGCCCGGAAGTGCCGTGCGCGCGCCTCCTCGGCCGTGCCGCGGAGCAGCTCCGGATACTCCTTCAGCGTCGCACCGCACCCCGCAGCATTCACAATCACCGCATCGCTCTCCGCGCCTTCAAATGCCGCGAGATTGCGCTTCGCCAGAGCCTGAGCCTCCTCACGCAACCCGTTATGAAGATGAAGAGCACCGCAGCAGGTCTGGCCTTCCGGCACTACCACCTCATAGCCGTATCTGGCCAAAACCCGGGCGGTGGCGCGCTGGACATTCGGCAGAAGCACTGGTGCCACGCAGCCCCAGAAGAGGGCGACCCTTCCACGCCGTATTCCCGCTGGCCGGATCGAAATCACATCGCCCGCCAAGAAGGGGCGCGCAGAGAGGTCCGGGAGAAGCGTCAGCCAGTCCCGAAGCCGACCGCGTGCAAAACGCCTGGCAATGGCGAGCAGGCCCGAGCGCTGAGCAAGGCGGAGGCTCGTTCCGAGGAGTTGCAAACGGCCAGGGTATGGCAGGAGCCGTCTGAAGGCCAGATCGCGCGCAAGCCGGGTGAGGAGGGGAAGCCGCCGATGCTGCTCCACAACAGCTCTGGCCGCCTCGACCAATGATCCGAACGGCACCCCGGTCGGACAGACCGTTTCGCATGCCCGGCAATCCAGGCAGAGGTACATATGCTTGGCGAAGAGCTTATCCGGTTGAAGTCGCCCCTCCTGCACCGCTTTCATCAGGAAGATCCGGCCGCGCGGGGAGTCCATCTCAACCCCCAGCTCTCGGTACGTCGGGCAGCTCGTGAGGCACATCCCGCACTGGACACACGTGTCGATCTTGGCCCGGTCGAGGAGCTCGACGCCCCTCATCTGCGGCTTCATTGCCACGGTCGCTCTCACGGCATCATCACGCCTTTTGGATCGAACGATCGTTGGGCCGCGGCAAGGCTCTCCATCAGGGCAGATGCCGGGGCCTCCTCTTCCCCCAGCAGGCGGCGGGCTGGGCCATAGGTGCGGAGGAGCTTTCCACCGAGGCCTCGCAGGCGCCGCAGCATTCTGTGAACCGACGCGACCGCCTCATTCCCGTCTCGCTCTTTTGCCTGGTCGATCCCGACGAACAGATGCAGCACTCCCGTGCCGGCATGGGCAAAGCAGGCAACACGGGTCGGTCCATCGGAGATCGATGAGACAGGAGGCTCATCAGGCGACAATGGCGCCAGGAGCTTCTCGGGGACGGTGGCTACAAGAGCCATGGCCCACGTCGCGCTGCCCGCCATGAGCCGAGGGAGCAGCCGCCGCCGCAGCTCCCACGCCCGGCTCACGTCCTCCGGCTCGGTCAGGGCCAGAACCACGGCTTCTGGAATGTCGGCCGAGAGCCGCTCGATCCGGGCATGCTGCCGATTGACCGATGCCTCAACTCCGTCCAGCTCGATCAGCAACACACTCTCCGCGCCCGCCGTCCCCCGCCGCGCCAGGCCGAGCGAACTCCAGGCGTCCCGATCGACCTCGACGCAGTGAAGATCCAGCAGCTCCATCGCGGCGGGCGTCATCCCGCACTTCAGGACAGCCAGGGCAACGGCCGCTCCGGCGGTCACACTCGGAAGGGAGCACAGGATGGTCCGACGGCATTGCGGCTTGGGCAGCAGCCTCAGGACCGCGCCGGTCACCACGCCAAATCGCGCGCCGGAACCTACGAGAAAACGGGTCATGTCGTAACCAGCCACGCTCTTCTGCATGTCTGCGCCGGTCCGGATGTGTTCCCCGCTTGGCAGCACCACCTCGAGCCCAAGGACGAAGTCCCGGGTCCCGCCGTATTTCAACTGGCGAGGCCCGGTGGCAGCGCACGCGATGTTCCCCCCGATGGTGGAGGTCTCAAGGCTCGTGGGGTCCGGCGGATAGAACAGTCCCTCAGCCTCCACGGCTGCCTGCACCGCCGCAGTGATGGTCCCCGCCTCCACCCGGGCCAGCAGGTTGCCTTTCTCGATCGACTCGATCCGGTTCATCCGGGACATGTCGAAGAGCAGGTCTGGAGCCGCTCCCTCGGCAGGAAGGATCTGCTCCAGAGTTCTGCCGCCCCGGACGGCGACTCTGGTCCCCTTCGCCTGGGCCGATCTGAGCAGCTCTGCTATCTCCTTAGTTGTCGCGGGCTGCACAACCTGCACGACCCCACCCTCATTGAGAAAAGTTCCAGGTCCCAGGTGCCACGTCCCACGTTACCAACCTGGAACCCCGAACTCGCAACCTGGAACTGCGAAGCGCCACCCCGCACTCCGCACCTCGCACCTTGCACTTGGCACCTCGCACCGTCATGACGCCAGTCGCTTATCCCCCTGGATCGCCTCCGCGCCGGGTTCCAGAAAGATCTTGTACGGGTTCATCAATGTCCGAGGGTCGAAGGCATCCCGGACCTTCCGCATGGCAGCCGCCCCCTCCTCCCCGATCTCCCAGGCAAGGTACTTGACCTTGGTGAGACCGAGGCCGTGCTCGCCTGTCACCGACCCGCCCAGACGGAGCACCAGCCGGAACAGCTCCGACACCGCCTCTTCCGCTCGGCGCTTCTGCTCCGGATCGTCATCCACAAGGAAGCTGGTGTGGAGATTCCCGTCCCCGGCATGGCCATAATTCACCACCCTCAGGCGGTGCCTCCGTGCCAGCTCCTCGATGAGCCGAAGCGCCTCTGCAAGCCTCCCCCTCGGCACGACGACATCCTCGTTGATCTTGATGTCGGCCGCGCGCGAGACAGTGGGGCTCAACAT